>CALCEF010000289.1 GCA_937901365.1 uncultured euryarchaeote
GAAATGTTCCGCAATGGCAATGTCATCTTACTCGATGATCAGGGTGTTATCATCCAACCTTTGACGCATGTGACCTATGAGACTCGCACCATCAAACGTGGTGAGCCGTATGTTGCACCCCCCGAACCGATGGACCCGCGCGCGTGGACAGAATCTCAAATGCATGAAGCTCTGCAAGAATCGGACCGCGACTTGGTGCACACTTTGGCAGGAAAAATGAGCCTAGGTGGTGCATATGCGCACAATCTCTGCGAACTCGCGGAAATGGATCCCACCCAAAACGCCTCAGAAATAGAGGATGTCGAAAAACTCTACAACGCCTTCCAGAGCATGGTTGAGCAAATCGGCAATTCGGGAGCGTACGCTGTTGTTGACGAACTGTTTACCCCTTCAACAAATCCAACGGAACACGATGCACAAATGGATGAGCATTGCCTTGAAGTGGGTCCTCTTCAATTATCCAATGACACACTGACGATGGAATTTGAGTCATTATCTCATGCAATCGATGCGTGGAAGGGCGCCTACGATTCAAGCGCACTAGCCCGACGGGAAGCAGAGAAGTTGGCAGAGATTACCGCACCCGGTCAAACTGACTCGGAAGCGGAAAAACTGGCACGCAGAGAGGGGCAACAGACTGCAGCGATTGACAAACTGACTGCGAAAGGCGCGAAACAACAGGACATCGGAAAATCCATTCAAGACAATTGGGCCCATGTTGAATCTCTCCTGAATCAAGTAACACAATCTGTGGATGAAATCGGTTGGGATGAAACCCGTACGGCGATCAAAACAATCGATTGGATTGAATCTGCGGACCCTGCAAATCGAACCATTCAAGCAAAATTACCAGATGAAAATGGTCAACCAGGTCTGACGGTAGAATTGAATCTTGATCAAACAGTCCACCAGAATGCACAGCGCTATTTCGCCAAAGGACGCAAAGACAAGCAGCGTGCCGAAGGGGCTAAAGCTGCCCTCGCCGACACTCAAAAGCGTCAGAAGAAGGTCGACAAGCAACGCGCCAAGGATGAGGCTGCAGGCCGTGTAACTGTGACCAAACGCACCAAAAAATTCTGGTTTGAGCGAAATCGCTGGACGATGTTGTCTAGTGGCCAATTGCTGGTCGGTGGGCGTGACGCCAAAGGCAATGACCAGATCGTGAAGAAACACCTCAGTGCGGCAGATTTGTACTTCCACGCAGATTTACACGGGGCTCCTTCATGTTCTCTGAAACTCAAGGAAGGGTTCGAACAAGATCCGAATCCCAACCCAATGCTCCCCGAGGGCGTCCCATCTCTGCGACTTACACAATCACTCGAGATTGAAGAGCATCCAGAAGGCGTACTTGCTGGTGCCGCACAAATGGCCGTATGTTGGTCACGTGCTTGGGGCAGTGGCGGAGCGGCCGCAACCGCATTCCACGCCAAGCAGGGACAAGTCAGCAAAACCACAGAATCTGGAGAATCATTGGGAAGAGGTGCCTTCGTGGTCCGAGGCAATCGGCATTGGTACAAAGACCTCAGTATGGAATTAACACTTGGAATGGTGGCCATCAATGGCATTCCACTGCCACTTGTTGGCACACATGAGGTCGTATCCTCTGTTTGTGAGCGATGGGTTCGGCTGACCCCTGGAACGCAGAAGAAGGAGCAAGTTGCGACCAAGATTGCCAAGGCGACAGGATTGTTGCAGGATGATGTATTGTCTGCATTGCCACCTGGGAACCTTTCAATTGGAGAAAATCACGGCCTATTTGCCTAATCGAGTGGGTAGCCTACCGAAGGACGCACTGAAAGCCCTTTCAAATTGTAAAT
>CALCEF010000290.1 GCA_937901365.1 uncultured euryarchaeote
CCCCTGTTGTCGGTGGCGGCCAAGTCGTCACAGTAGAGTGCCCAGCAATGAGTGATTCAGACCTCCACATCGCCGGATTGGCAACCCTCCACCTCCAAGCGGTTCCAACTTTCGATGGCGGCCAGGTCTTCATCGAAATGCAGGATGCAGAAACGGGCCTCCGTCTAGGTCATGCAACTATGGATATCAGATATCACGCGGGTGGTTACGATGCACAAACTGTTGTGCCAGGCGTAGTGGTGACCATGATGATGGAATTCCAAGCGATTGACGCAATCCTTCCCGCCGGGCACGGACTGAAATTCATCATGTCCGATCAGGGCGAGGATTACCTCGCACCCGCGTGCGGACCATCCTGCACAGTCCATGTCCTTCCATCGTCATCGACTTTGGAATTACCAATTATCGAACGTGACGGCAGCAACGTGCTAATCACGCCTCAAGACTCACAATAGGAACCCACTGAGATCATCGATGATTCTCAAGCAGTTTTCATCATCCGGCGAATGCTCTAATGCAGTTCTCGCAGCATCAAACGAAGCCATCTTGTTGCCCAGCGCCTCGTGCGCGCGCGCTAGATTAGACCAAGGATGCCCGGGCGCATCGTAGCGCTGAGAGCGGGTTGCTGCAGCCAACCAAGGAATCGCAGCCGCTGGTTGTTCCATCTGCAATAGAATGGCTCCTATGTCATTCCAAGGGTTCCCCAACCTTTCATCGGTTTCAATGGCCTTACGACACCACCCAAGCGCACCCCAAGAATCGTCCATTTCACCGAGAGCCCAACCGAGGAAGGTCGCAGATTCTGCTGTCGGCGCCAATCGAAAAGCCTCTCCTTGGTGTTCTGATGCCAGTTCAAAAATTCCCATTTGTAGAAGCACATGCCCCATGCGGAACAAATCATCAGACACCTGTTCTCTGAATCCACCGGTTTCACCATCTGGAACATCTGTATGAACAGGATCAATAGAATACCAAACACGCTCGACCATATCCAACATACGTGCCGGGCCAAATCGATCACGAGTGGGCATTGAGTTTGCGTTACACCAAGCGTGCTCGATCG
>CALCEF010000291.1 GCA_937901365.1 uncultured euryarchaeote
GAGTGGCTTCGCAATGTCAAGGATTGGGCGATTTCTAGAGAACGATATTGGGGCACACCGCTACCAGTTTGGCGCTCTGCCTCTGGTGAGATGAAGTGCTTGGGATCGATTGCGGAGTTACAGGAAGAAGTCGCCAAGGCGAATGCAGCCGGACATAACAACCCCGAATGCCCAGATGATGTGGACTTGCATCGTCCAATCGTCGATGATTTCGTTCTCGTCTCAGACAGTGGAGAAGTGATGCACCGCGAACCCTTCGTCATGGATTGCTGGTTCGATTCAGGTTGCGCATCTTTCGCTCAGTGGCACCATCCGTTCGATGACCCCGAGAAATTTGAGAACAACTTCCCAATCGACTACATTTGTGAAGGTGTTGACCAAACCCGCGGTTGGTTTTACACATTGCTAGCAGTCAGCACCACAGTGTTCGATTCCATCTGTTACAAGCGATGTTTGTCGCTAGGTCTCATTCTAGATGCGGAGGGCAAGAAGATGTCCAAGTCCAAGGGCAATATCGTCGACCCCTGGGATCACTTCAACCGGGAAGGTGCAGATGCCACACGCTGGTACATGGTCACCGCTGGTGCGCCATGGAATCCTCTCAAGTTTGATCCCAATGGTGTGCGAGAAACCTATGCCAAGATGTTCTTGACACTATGGAACTGCTACAAGTTCCATGCAGATTATGCAGCACTGGACAATTTCGACCCCGAAGCCAATGATTGCCCGGTCGAAAGCCGCTCCTCATTGGATCGCTGGATTTTGTCCAAGTTAAATTCGGTCGCTGCAGACTACCACACACAGTTCGAAGGTTGGGATTTCCACAAGGCTTGCCGTGACCTAGAGGATTTCGTTGTCAACGATTTGTCCAATTGGTATGTCCGCCGCAGCCGTCGCCGATTGTGGGATGAAGGGGACAGTGCAGACAAGTTGGCTTGCCAGCATACCATGCACGATGTGCTCACAACCCTCTGCCGCTTGATTGCGCCAGTGTCACCATTCATGGTGGACGAAATTCATCGCAACTTGAATGGAGAAAGTGTACACCTCGCTGATTGGCCAACCCCACAGCATCAGGATTCTGAACTTGAAGCTCGAATGCAATTGGTTCGCAATCTGGCAGAGGCCGGTCGCAAGGTTCGCGTTGACAACGACCACCGCCAGCGCCTTCCGTGTCAGACAGGTTGGTTGGTCGGCGCCCGTGGAATCGATGAGTTCTATCCAATTCTTGCCGAGGAAATCAACGTCCTCGATTTACAAACAGAAAACGATCTTGATCGCTTCCAGCGCATCGAGGTTGCACCGAACCGCAAGACGCTTGGTCGCAAGTGCCGACAAGACTTGCCCAAGGTGATGGCTGCGCTTGCAGAAGCCGACCCTGAAACCTTGTGGGATGACATCCAGAATAGTCGCTGCATCATCGCTGGCTTTGAGTTGGAACCAATCGATGTTGAAGTCAAGCGTGTCGAGCGAGAGGGCTTTGCTGCAATGACCGCCGAAGACAGCGATGTGACACTTGTTCTCGACATGACGGTGACAGATGAACTGCTCTCGATGGGATTGGCTCGCGAGATTATTCGCCGCGTTCAACAGAAGCGCAAGGACTTGGATCTCGATGTGGATGCAACCATCAACCTGTCCGTTTGGTTGGATGAAGGCAATCCTGAACTTCTCGCAAGCGATTGGGATCACCTCGTATCAGAGGTTCGCGCCAAGGATGCAGTTCTCGATCAAGGTGGTCAAGCACCAGATGA
>CALCEF010000292.1 GCA_937901365.1 uncultured euryarchaeote
GAAGAGGAACCCGCTGAAGAAGAGGCTGAAGAGGAACCTGCTGAAGAAGAGGCCGAAGAGGAATCTGCTGAAGAAGAAGCTGAAGAGGAATCTGCTGAAGAAGAGGCAGAAGAGGAACCAGCGGAATCTTCGCCCGAGGAGGAATCTGCTGAAGAAGATGACCAGATGGATGCTGCATTGGCCAAGTTGACCGGTGGAGATGCAAACGATGCTGGGGGCGAAGGAATCGCGGAGGAAACAACTTGTCCAATCTGCAACGCCGATGTTGCTGCTGGGATGACAATGTGTCCTGTTTGTTCGTACACATTCTGAATTCAGTCGAAATCAAACAAGTCATCCGGAATCTCAACATCTGATTGCGGTTTCTTGTCTGTGCTAACCTTGCCCATTTCGCTCATATCGATTTGATGCTGGGGATCATTACCACCTAGCAGTTCCGTGATTGCTTCACTTGCAGGCGCCGCCAAATCATCGGCGGTTATTCCAGCCATTGCCTCAACTGAATCCGCTGCAAATGTCGGTGACTCGATAGCCAATTCTCGGCGCGAAGAGATCGGTGAAAAATCGTCATTTAATTCACCGGTTTCTAGGATATCGATTTCAGGAACCTGCGTCCCGATAATTGGTGAACACTCACGCAGAAAATCATGCAATATTCTGCTGGAATTTCCACCTTGTGTGAAGGCGCTAAGTGCGCGCTCCCAAGCCTCTTCTTTGCGACCGCGTAGCCAGATTGTGCGGCACAAACCTGCTGTCGCGACATCTGTCGGTGCTCCAACAGAAAGAGCACGTGCCCAGAGTGATTCTGCCAAACGCGCCTTGTTCAAGGACGAGGCTGTTTCTGCTGCGGCTATTGCTGCATCCGCACGATGAGGATGGGCCTTGAGAACAGATCTGTAGACCTTCAGAGCTTTCTTGTCATTTCTCAGGCTACGCAAAACCTTGGCGTGACGCATTTTGAATTCTGGTTCTCGTCGCCATCGTTTACTCGCCGTACGCAAAATGGATTCTGCCAAATCCAGATTGCCTTCTACCTCGGCGGCGTGAGCATCACGCAGGGCCTGCTCTGGAGAGTCCATGGTGCCGTATACCCCCTGATGTGTTGAATTCTTCCCTTGATTCAGTCATCTTACCACATTTTCAACCCGAAGGGTTGATGGCGCGTCCTCGACGGCAAGGTGCTGTGGCAGAAGAAGTTCCAGAGCAGCCAGAGATGCCTCTGGGCCAGTTGTTCATGCCAATCTTCCTGCTTATCGGCATGTCATTCATCCTAATGAGCGAGAGCCTTCGCTTGTCGATGGCGAATTTGGCAGGCGGTGTTCTCGAGCCATCCCTACCGTTCTATGACCTCTATTTCGTACCCACTGTTCTAATTGTGGGTTCCTCAATCATGATTGTGAACACCGTATTCCGTTCACTGTTCATGGATCCAATGATGCAGGCACATCTTAACCACAGGAATAAGCAGTTGCGGAAGTTGATGAACGAGGCTCGCCTCTCCAGAGATCATGTCCGTTTGGAAAAAATCCAGAAGATGCAAATGCACCTAATGCCAGAAACAACAAAATTGCAAATGGGGATGATGAAGCCAATGATGTTCACGATGATTTTCGTGATTGGTATTTTTAGTTGGATGTATGTGATGGTTGAAGAATTTAGAGTCGGACATGTGAGCCTTCCATGGAATCCACAATGGGGATTCAATGGTAGAATACTGCTCTTCCCAGCATGGATTATTGCCTACATTACTCTAAGTGCACCCCTTGGAAGAATCGTGGACCGACACATCAAACTATTCCGGTATAGAAGCCACCCCTTGGTCACCTCTGGTGAGAAGTTGGAAGAACCGTTGCTTGTCCTACTCAAGGAAAAGAAATCCAAGAAAAAAGGCAGTCGAAGGACCCAGAGGAGTCAGCGCCGAAATCGAGGTTCAACCGAAGAAGTGGGTGAGGAAAAAGAGAGCAAACGAACTCAAGCAGTCACATTTTCTCGAATTCTAGATGGCGTTAAATGCCGCTCTTGTGGGGGAGAAGATGTCATTCGCACAGATTCGGGAAAAAACCGATGCCAAGTTTGCCTTGATGAGTGGAGGCGCTAATTTTGGTTGCTAGTGTGACCATTAGCGGACACCCAGGATCAGGTACGAGTACACTTGTGGAGGGGCTCTGCAGAAGCCTAAATTGGACGATGATTAATGGAGGCCAAATTTTTCGTGATTTAGCCAAACAGCATGGTGTCTCATTAGAAGAATTTGGACAGCAATGTATGGATGACGATTCAGTAGACCAGTCACTCGACAAATTGTTGGTCGAAACCATGCTATCGGAAGATAGCCCAGAAATTGTTGAAAGTCGCTTAGCCGGTTGGTGGGCTTTCAAGAATAACTTGCAATGCCCCAGAATTTGGATTGATGTAAGCGAGCGGGTTAGGGCTGAACGCGTAGTCAATCGGGAAGGTGGTGAAATCGAGAATAAAATCGATTTGATTCGTGAGAGAATGGGGGCTGATGGGGCGCGTTATATGCGATATTATGGGATTGATATCAATTCGAATGACCCATACACCTGTGTAATTGAATCTGACAACATGGATGCTGAGGAAGTATTGGAGCGGGTGCTTGAACATCTGGAGGAATTCAATTGATCATTCTCGATGCTGATGCAAAGACATCACCCGCCCATGGTTGCCGACCGTCCGAGCGGACCGTTGAACAGTTGTTAGAGGCTGGAATGATTGTAATCGACAAACCCGCTGGACCCAATAGCCACCAAGTATCTGCATGGGCCAGAGACATTCTTGAGGTCGAAAAACTTGGACATGGCGGCACATTAGATCCGTTTGCAACAGGAGTTTTACTACTTCTTTCGGGTCGATCAATGCGATTGACAAAAAAGGTCCTCGGTCACGATAAAACGTATGTTGCCATCTTGCGAGGCTCAAAGGAATTCGATGCTGATGCACTTGAACGAGCTATTGTTCAGTTATCTGGTCAAGTATACAATGTACCTCCAGAGGTTTCGGCAGTCAAGGTACAAGTTAGAAGTAGGCGCATTGAAACTCGCCTAATCGATATTGATGGTCGTGATGCGGCGATTGAAGTTGATTGTGAAGCAGGTTCCTACATCCGAACTCTCGCACGAGACCTGGGCCTGTTGATTGGCCATCCAATCGAATTGAAAGAACTGCGTAGAACACAATCAGGACGATTCAAAGAGCCTCAATCCGTTACACTACAAGATCTCAAGGATGCATATTGGTTGTGGCAAGAAAAAGGCGAAGAGGTCGCCATTCGAAGAATTCTTTCTCCAATCGAATCTCTAGTCAAAGAACTACCTGAGATTGTCATCAAAGATGGGGCTGCTGGGGCCATTGCTCATGGTGCACCTCTGATGCGCCCCGGGATTGTATCTATGGCAAATGGTTTGGAGCGAGGTGATATGGTCCGGTTGATGACAATGAAGGGGGAATTGGTTGCTTTGGCAACCATGCTTACTCGATCTGAAATGGTTGCAGATATGAATGAAGGCGAAATCTCTCGCCCCGACTCGGTTTTTCTGCCAACTGAGACTTATCCACGAGCTTGGAAGAAGAATGATTCTTCTTCCTGAAATCTATAAATCGATTACGCTTGCTCAAATTCCTCAAATACCCATGTCTCTGTTTCAAGACGGATCTTTAGTTTCGCCATGTGTTTAACCACCCCTGTACCCACCCCCCGATTGGAGCACCAATCATTGTGGGAACAGCCCGTAGAGGAGACTACCCTGTATAACCATTCAGGGCGATTTTCGAATTATCAGCCCAGATGGGCGTTTTTTGGACTCTATTCCGCTACTCTACCTTGCGAATCTGGTTAGGCCCATACATGAAGACCAAAAGTGCAATCAAACCTAATGCAATTACAAGGACCCACATCATCGAATTATATTGGTTTAGGAATGAGCTGGTTTCCTGCTCCGCTGGGCCACTTGTGGGGGTGTCACGGTCCTGCACTGTAATGGCCGTAGACCACAAATTGTTGACCTCATTGGTTTCATCTACATCATCGGTCCAATCGATTTCAATCTCAAGCATGACTTCGCCGGATTGAATGTCTAGTCGGTTCCATTCGTCGCATGTTGCAGTTTCAAGCCCGCCAGGAGAGATCATCGCGATTTGTGGAGTCCCTATGGTTTGGCCATTCACAGAACAGCGGACT
>CALCEF010000293.1 GCA_937901365.1 uncultured euryarchaeote
GAAGGTAATTTCCCATTGACTCTAATTTCAACAGCAATTATCTTTCCAATCGTCTTCTCGATTGGAGGCGCCTACAAGAGACGCGAGAACGCTCTTTCTCACTATGGTTCAATCAAAGCCAACGGGCGCGCAATTTTCCATGCTGTGAGGGATTGGATGCCTGAAACCGATGAAGAAAGCCTCAATCAGACGCGCGAAGTTCTGGGGGGCCTCATGGTAAACATGCGGGATCTGTTTACCAGTCCTGAAACCGAATTACGGGTCCATGAAGAGGAAGTTTACGCATCTTTTTCGGCACTTTCAAAATTGATTCGAGTTGAACTCAGAGACAAAGGAATGCCTGGTGGTGAGTGTTCAAGATTGTACTCATTCATGTCGAAAATGATGATTGCATTTGAGAATACAAAGCACATTTACCAATACCGAACACCACGTTCTTTGCGCGCTTACAGCGATTTCTTCATCATTGTATTACCAATCATGTATGGTCCATACTTCGTCGCTTCAAGCACAGGCTATTCGCTATACCTTGAGTACATCATGCCGTTGCTGTTTGCCTTCATCCTCGTTGGCCTCGACAATATTCAGGAGCATCTTGAGAACCCATTCGATCAAATCGGTGTTGACGACGTGGCCATCAATGCCGAGAAGTTCGTCAAGAGTTTGGATTACTAATTTCAATTCCGTTTCCGCGCAACGATCGCCAGTGTCCCCACCCAACCTTCTCGGGGGGCTGCTCTAAACATCTGCACGACTTCAAAGCCCGCATTTTGGACCATTTCTCGCCATTCTAATTCGCTGTGCATGGCCATCTTGGTCCCGACCTTTTCCGACCAACCATGGCAATCTTCGTTCTCAAGATAGTGATCAATTCCGAATGCGAAGACCCCACCCTTACGTAACCAATCCCGATTGACACTCGCAAGAAATTGCGGAATATCATCCAGATAATAGAGGACCTCCATTGAATGAATCAGATCAACGGGCTTTTCCGGCTTCCATGATTCTAGATTTGCATGTATGTACATTCCCTGAGAATCAATTTCTTTGGCCTTCTCAATCATTGCACCAGCACCATCGATCCCGATGGCTGATTGACAATCTTTCATCTCGTTGAGTCTACGCACCACCCAGCCATTGCCGCATCCTGCATCGATTGCGTGAAATGCATCACAATCCAATTCGGCAAACGCAGTGTTAAGGATTTCACCAACCGCTGGAGCGTGTCCGCGTTCCATACCCAAATCCTTGCCCTTTTCGGCCCATTCGGAGAACACCTCTGTCGCGTCCCTCATACTTCGTGACGTTGAATCACCCCTCATGATTTCGTGTCAATCCTCGGTGACAGGCCCAGCCCGTGATTTCGCAGCACCTGCTTCCATCAGTCCCGCTGCTGGGCCGATTGGCAAATCCTCGATTTCAACTTCGGTTAGTGGGCGCGATTCGACATTGTCTGTTAGAATCATCGAGTGGCCGTGTGGATCGAGGAACTCAAGAGTTGCACCACGCTGTCCCTCACGAATTTCCAACATCGCCTCGGTGAGCGAAGTCAATTCTGCAATCGCCTCCTGATTTCCTTCGACAGCAGCTTGCCTGCCTACCATGTCAATGACTTCCTGGAATCGATTCAAGACACCTTCGATGTTGGATACGTAACCTGTCGAATGCGAACCTGGCCGCACCTCCAAATCCAACTCAACCAAGCGAACAGTGCAGGCAGAACCCCGGATGACTCGAACCTGCAAATCCGACGCCGAATCGATGTGATAAATTTGACAAGAACCCTCCCTCGCCTCAGCCGGAATGAAATCTGTTTGCCTCCAGCCGCAACCGGGACATGACAGCGTCACTTGCGTGTGCTCGCCAAAATATGCAATTTCTTCAGTGTGCGCCAGCATTGAGAGCCCTTCGTCAAAACCGCAGATGATACAGGAAACATCGATTGTACTCTCCATACGAATACATCCCCCTACATGGTTTTGAATCTATGCGTCAGGTGCGAATACTTCGTTTTCAACGCCTTTGACGGCCGCAAATCCAGCCGGGAGCAATATCAGGCGATCCTCACCGACCTGAACAAGTGCACCACCCAAATCACCCTCGATTAGTTCTTGCAGTCTTGAGACACAGTTGGCGAATTCAACCTCTCGCTGAATAAGCCGTTTGAGCTCTACAATTGCAACATCCCCCGCTGCAACCCAATCGAATAGTGCCTCTATTCCAGAAGAATCCTGTAAAACGGCCCGATGGATGATGGCTTCACCACGAATCAGTGGAATCGGCGCATCCGGGTAAAGGTCACCCAAATCGTGGTACGCTTGGGCTGGCGCAACCGGTTCTGGTTGCGACTCTGCGATGGATGGCATGTCCATCCATCGTGGCTCTTCACCCTCCTCCATGGGGGTACCTGAACGGTGACAATCTTTCAATCCTCGGACCCATTTGACTTCATAGGTTCAAGAACCGCCACGACACGAGAGGGTCCGAGGTGCGACCGAGGGTGTGTCAGACGAGGGATTCAAAAGGGCCCCTCTTCTGGCAGTATCATCCCCGAAGCGCACCCGCGCGGATTCTTGGAGGATATTGATATGGATGCGGAAATGACTGCAGTAAAGACTGGCACGAGTACGGTAGGGATTTGTTTCGACGGCGGCGTTGTCGTCGGTGCAGATCACCGAGCGACAATGGGACACTTTGTGGCCAATAAAAGTGTGAAAAAGTTGTTCAAAATTGCAGACAACCTTGCACTCACAACTGCGGGCCTAGTCGGCCATGCACAATCCTTGTCTCGCACACTCGCCGCTGAAATGAGTTTGTTTGAACTCACCCGTGGCCGCCAAATGACGGTAAAGGGTGCTGCCACAATGACAGCAAACATTCTCGTGGGCCGCCCTCATTGGGTTCAATTGCTCATCGCAGGTGTTGACGAAACTGGTGGTAGTGTGTATTCCATTGATTCTGCTGGCGGTTCGATTCCAGACGAGTATTGTGCAACAGGTTCAGGTTCACCATACATGTATGGTGTGTTGGAAGATCAATTCAAATCAGGTATGAGCGAGAAAGAAGCGCTCAAGGTCGCTGCTAAGGCTCTTCTAGCCAGTGCTCAAAGAGACGCTGCTAGTGGCAATGGTATGGACCTCGCAGTCATCACACAGAAGGCAGGATATCGCCAACTCGATGATGCGGAACTAGAAGCACTCCTCAAACAGTGCTAATCCAATTCCCGGCGTACGCGCCGTCCTCGCACCCGTCCAGTGGATGGGATTGTGATGCAGTGTGCCCGGGCCGGAAGGAGGTTAATTCATGCGACTAACATTCCAGCAAGTGAAAAAGAAAATTGAGAGTATGGTGCCATCGGGTATCGATTATGAGGTAGACCTTGAAGCGGCCAGCATCGCTATTATCACGTCGGAGCCTGAGGTTTTTTCAGGCACAGATAGTTTAGCGAGTAAAATTGCTAAGGCTATCAAGCGGCGTATTGAAATCCGCCCATCTGATGCAATTTTGATGGATTCAAAAGATGCTGAAGCCAAGATTATCGAAATGCTTCCCGAAGAAGCGGGACTTAAGCGAGTATATTTTGATGGGGCGATTAGCGAATGTACAATCGTCTGCGATGATCCTGGGGCGGCAGTGGGACCGAAGGGTGCAACCATCCGAGGGATTCGGGATGAAATTGGATGGATTATTCGCACCGAAAGATATGCTGCTGTCGAAAGTAGAACCATGCACAATATCCGAAAATATCGTCAGGAGAATGCGGAGGACCGCAAGGCACTGCTGCGAAAATTCGGAACACGCATCTATCGCCCTCAACGCCCTGGTGAGGCATGGTGTAGATTGACTGCATTGGGTTCTTACCGAGAGGTTGGCAGAGCCATGCACCTCGTAACCACAAACGAGTCCAAGATCGTGGTCGATGTTGGAGCCAAGCCAACGAACAATCTCAGTGAAGTAGCTCCATTTTTCAATGCACCTGAACTGTTGCCGTTTGAAAATTTAGACGCGATTGTCATTACACATGCGCATATTGATCATATTGGTCAATTACCAGTGATGTACAAGTATGGATATCGGGGTCCAATCTATTGCACTCCACCAACGCGCGACTTGATGGTCCTGCTGCAAAGTGATTACATCAAAGTCGCAGCTGCTGAAGGCAATCCGCCACCCTATGGTTTGGGGGATGTTCAGGAGATGATCAAACACATCGTGGACGTAGAATGGGGTAAGACAATCGACATCGCCCCTGACATCAAATTGACAATGTACAATGCCGGACATATTCTAGGTTCATCCTCACTGCACATGCATATCGGAGAAGGGAAGCATAACATCGTATTCAGTGGCGATATCAAATATGAGAAATCTTGGCTTTACGATGCTGCTGCTGTGAGATTCCCAAGGGTTGAGACACTCATTTTGGAATCCACGTATGGAGGTGCTAAGGATTTCCAGCCGACAAGACAGGAAGCGACACAAGAATTGCAGGACCTCATCCAGAGGGCCCTATCCCGGAAGGGGAAGATTTTCTGCCCCGTATTCGCAGTGGGACGTTCTCAGGAAGTTATGATTGCAATCGACCAGTTATTCAAATCGGGTACATGCGAACCTGTCACCGTTTGGTTGGATGGGATGATTACCGAAGCTACAGCCATTCATGCCAGTCACCCCGAGGCCCTCAACAGAGATCTTCGAAAATTGGTTCTAAAGGGTGGAGATGATAATCCGTTCAATTCTACTTGGTTCCGAAAGGTCGACGGTCGAGAGCAGCGTGAGAGTATCCTGCTTGACCCCAGCCCATGTATTGTTTTGGCGACATCAGGTATGATGACAGGCGGACCTATTGTTGAATATTTCAAAAACTGGGCTCCTGAACCCAATAACACACTGTGTTTTGTTGGATATCAGGCGGATGGCACACTTGGGCGTCGATTGCAGAAAGGATTTGCAGAAGTTCCAATCAATGACGGTGGGCAAACACACATGGTCAGTATTGGCTGTGATGTCATTACCATCGATGGTTTCAGTGGCCACAGTGATCGACGCCAATTGATGGACTACGTAAAGGCCATGAATCCCAAACCGAGAACGATCATTTGTCATCACGGGGATGCGCACACCTGTGCAGAGTTCAGGAAAGATTTGGCGAGCACGTATAGAGTTCGCACACATGCACCAAAAAATTTGGAAACCATTCGCCTGATTTAGATTACTGGCACATCAAAACCCTCTTCGGCAGGGTCTGGTAATGCCTGCGCCTCTGTTTGCTGGTCCTGACTGGAAACAAGAGTTTCACTTCCAAGGTACTCATTTTCATCGTCCTGCTGGAAGAATGCCATAACAGCGGCCGCTGCAAAAACTCCTGCAAGAGCCAACAATGCCCAAGCGTTTGCACTCACATTCCCTTCATTGGAAATAAGCAATACAGAGGCCAAAGTTAGCATTGCAAAGGTGACGCCGAGTACCTTTGCACGTTGATTGGCCATGCAACCCCGTCTACCCTGCCTTTGATGAACTGAACGCTCCTCGGCGCCTCATGGATTTCAATATCGGAACCTCTTCCGGCCCGCGAAATCAGCGAAAACCTACCCAACGTAGAGGTGGAGGCTTGGCTGGCTGGTTGATGACCGCTGTCGCGCCTTTTGGTGAAAACGAGGCGCATGCGATGGATCAAGCCTTGGTTGAACTCGGGTTGGGGGATGCACGCTTAATCCGTGGTGAAGGAGCCATGTTGCCGATGGGTTTTGAGCCAGGAACTCCGCAGGATTTACCGATGGGTACATTGGTTGAATGTCATTTATCCAAGGCAACAGTTTTCGGAGAAGGAATTGCTTCTGCCGGTGTTGCATGGGCACTTTGCACCACACCAGAGGGTGACGAATGTGCCATTGTATCCACGATGTCACACAGCGGTTCAATGGAGGAATGCGAGACAGAACTCCGTCGAAACCTGCAGAGAAAACTTGGCAACCGTGACTTGGAATTGCGCAAGGATGACGATGGCAAAGCGATGTTTGAATGCGCTGTAGACGAAATAGAGGCCCAAGAGGGATTCCATGGTGTTGTTCTCGCGGCCCTGATCCTTCCAAACAGCCTGAGTCTTGGTGGTTCCAGTGGACCAACCCGCTCAAGGAATCTCGGAATCTCAAGTATTGGCGGCAGTCTAGGTGGTCCCAGTGGACTGGGTGGAAGCGGAAAGAGCGACTTTGGATTTTGAGCGCATTCTTCAACAACTGCCACTTTTCCACAGGGGCTATGGAACCGCCTTGGCTCGTTCTGCTGTGCCAGTCATGCGAGCGGGCCTTCGGTAAACCAAGCGGTGGCAAGGATTTGAGATGTCCACACTGCAAT
>CALCEF010000294.1 GCA_937901365.1 uncultured euryarchaeote
CCATTGCAGCAGCCTTGGATGCCCGGGGCGTCCCGGCAATACCAGCATGGTCCGAGGAAACTGGAATCCGCTTGATTGGACGAGGTGAGGACGCCCGTATTGATGCCAATTTGACCAAGCAATTTCTGGAAATACCGGCTGGAGCGGTTCCAGTCATTACCGGTTGGTATGGTGTGACAAAGGATGGATATGCCCTACTGGGCAGAGGTGGATCTGATCTAACCGCTACCGCTGTTGCTGCGGCTCTAGATGCCTCTACAGTTACTATCTGGCGTGATGTAGAAGGTGTACTGGCCCTATCACCCCGCTGGACTCTTCCAGCTCGAAACCTGTCGAACCTTTCCTATACGGAAGCCGCAGAATTCGCTCTATTCAGTGAACCAATGCTGCACCCTTCTGCCGTTGAGCCACTAAGAGAACCAGGGATCCCGCTCTATCTCCGCCCTCTTCATAGTCCAGAGATTGATGGTACAATCATTGGCCCCTCAATTCGTTTGGAGAACCCCAGAGTTCGTGCAGTGGGTTGTTTGCCCCGTTTGGTACCATTATCGTGGTCCCTTTCTAGCGCTCTGTCACTCACCGAATGTGTCAGTGATGCGATGTCCACCCTCGGTCGTGCTAGAATTCGTGTTGCTAGCATCCGTGCACAACCTGGTCGCGTCCGTCTTCTTGTATCCAGCAGAATGGCGGCTAGAGCGAAAAGAATCCTCTCTGAAAAACCAAATTTGCCCACTCCAGAATTGGGTGATCCTCTCTCAATATTGTGCTTTGTGGGCGAGGGCATTGGAACAGATATTGCCATACGCGATCGAATTGAATCACTTGCGAACGAATCGAAGATTAATTTGCACTTCAGCGAAGACGAAAAGCGTGATCACGCCATCCACGCGACGGTCCCTGCAAATCAAACAGAAGTTGCACTGCAATCGCTTTGTGCTGCACTGGACCTATTGGCACAGTGATTTCACTCATCGCTGGATTCACGCCATTGCTGAATTCTCAATGGGATGTTGGCTGCGAACAATCCAGCGACCAAGATGAAGACGAACATGGTTCCCAGAGCAACTCCGTAAACACTGGTCAATTCAACAGACTGTGAAAGTCGAACAGATGTTTCCTTGTCAAAGAATTCGAAGAACCACGGAATGATGACGTTGATCAGCAGTGTGCAAGATGCGACAAAGGCTGCAATCACCGGAGTCACAACCAGACTGATGTGATACCGGCTTAGCACCTTCTTCACATTCATGACGTAGACTTCACCGGTGCGAATGCTGGTGTCCAGCATTGAAAATCGGATGATACCATTGGTGACCTCCATGTACATGACCAAGGATACAGCATAGAGGACAATCAATTGCTTTGTCCAAAATTCACCTACATCGGCGAGGATTCCTGAATCAAAGGTATCTTTGGACGCGGCGAATCGAAGAGAGATGACAATGAATAGAACGTAGGATGCGAGAAGACCTCTTGCATCTCGACGGAAGATTCCAAAGAAGCCTGCTCCCAATGCGGCGATGACAATCAGAAGGTGCATGATTTGACCCATGGCATCGAGTCCAATCCACATCGCAAATCCATTCCAGAATGTACCATCTGCTGGTGTGACCAAATAGGTCAGAACAGCGAGTAGCATCATCAGTCCACCACCCACAAGTTGTAGGGTCTGGACCATTCGATCCGCTGGCAAGAACTTCATTTTGGGGACCAATGGTCCACCAAACAGGCTCTCAACAAATGTTGGAATGTGGACTTCTGGAACGGCATCTTTCGGAACTTCAGCCCCACCAGCCTTCATTTTTCCAGCGAGTTTCTTTCGTGAAGGAGCAGCGGCTCTCACCGTTTTTCCATCGTAAAGATGCGCGGTATCACCAGATGTTCCTGCAGCCATCACAAATCACCTCAGAATCCCCTGGCACCCGCAAGTGCCGTTGAAAGTAGCATATCAGGTTCCCAATCCATTACAAATGCGCCGAGTCCTCTCAATTCGGTCATGAGAATATCTCGCTCGGTCTTCAAGACTTCATATCCGGTTCTGTCGAGGCGCTTTGCATCAAACTCAAACTCAAGGCTAGATGGGCTCAGGACCGTCACGTCGAATTCGCGTGCACGGAAGTCTCGGACAGCATTGATGAGTGTTGGATCGCCTTCAAGCGGACTTAGAATGATAATCGGACTGCCTTTGTTGATGTGAGGCATGATTCGATTGGTCACAACTTGTAATGGCGTGTTACCCTTTGCTGCAGCACCGGCCAATTTGGTCAGAAGAACGTAGAGTTGCTTCTTGCCAGTATCTCGGTCGACACTGTTGATGTCGTTACCATAGATGACCAGCCCAACAGAGTCACGTCTGCTGAGGAAATATTGTGCCAAACTGGCGGCTGCTCGTGTACTGTAGACCAGCGAGTTCCGACTCACAGGACCGGTTTCAGAAATTGCACGACTGTCGACGATTAGAATGATGTCACTGACTGCGTCACGCTCGAATTCGTTCACCATCATCTTGCCAGCGCGCGCATACGCCTTCCAGTTGACTTTCCGCATTGGATCGCCAGGGATGTACTCACGTAGGTTGTAGAAATTCGAACCTTCACCGGGCTGACGAATATTCACAGCACCTGTGAAAATCTTCGGCACGCGGCTCTTGACAAACGCATCTTTGAGGTCCTCAGTCTTGGGGAAGACGAGGAAATCATCGTAGACGTGAATCTCTTTTTCCTTGTGGAACAGGCCGAATGGATCCTGTACTCGAATGCTGACAGGGCCTAGGGTGTAGAATCCACGCAGTGGACATTCGACGGTATACTCGATGAGCGTCTCTCGGCGGGGGCCGAGTTCCATGAGGATGTAATTGGCGCCTTCCTTAATCCGCATAACTTCGGGGACGGTATCCTTCACTTCCAGAATCTTGGAGAGTGGAGAGTGGTTCTGTAAGCGAAGGGTCACTTGGATTTCGCCGTCCTCAAAGATTCGTGCAGCGGACACTTTTCTCATCGCGGAAAGCGATGAGAGGGTTGGTGCATCTTCAGAATCCTCTTCCTCATCAATTCGTCGACCGGTAGCCGCAACATCCGCGTGCGCCGCACGGAGTGCAGCCCATGTCAGGAAAGAAAGGAACACCACAGCAACGGTCACGAGCTGCGAATTACGCAGAACAAGACCGAGCAAGTATAGCGCTGTCGCGAGACTCGCGAACATTGCCGACTTGCGACTCCATGCCATGGTTTACTCTCTCCTTTACTTACGCGAATAGGTCCAAATTAGGATTAGACCGTCGGTACGGGTACTTCTCGTAGAATAGCCTCGACGACCTCTTGCGACTCCAGACCCTTGATCTGGTGTTCAGGCTTGAGGATTAGACGGTGGCTAACCGCGAGCGGGGCCACTGCCTTCACATCGTCAGGGGTTACGAAGTCACGACCGCGCATTGCAGCCGCAGCACGGCTCGTCTTGAGCAGGGCTTGCGAACCACGTGGCGAGGAACCGACAAGGACACGTGGGTCCTCTCGAGTTCGTGCAACGATTTCCACCATGTACATGCGAACAGCCGGGTCGACGTAGACGTCTTCGATGGCTTGCTGCATGGCTACAACACGAGCAGGGTCGGTGATGACTTCAACATCGACTGCATCCTTCTTTCGAGTGATACGTCGAGCCAAAATCTCGTCTTCATCTGCACGGTCTGGGTAACCGACACTCATCTTGAACATGAATCGGTCCAACTGAGCTTCGGGCAATGGGTATGTTCCTTCTTGCTCCACAGGGTTCTGTGTTGCCATGGTTAGGAACGGGCTGGGTAGTTTGTGTGTGACCGTACCAATCGTCACCTGCTTCTCTTGCATAGCTTCGAGAAGAGCGGCCTGCGTCTTGGGCGGGGCGCGGTTAATCTCGTCAGACAACAGCAGATTGCAGAAGATCGGTCCGGGCTTGAACGTAAATTCGCCCTTCTTTGCATCATAGATGTTCGTGCCAGTGATATCGGCCGGAAGCAAGTCAGGGGTGAACTGAACACGCTTGAAGTCACAACCGAGTGCGTCGGCGAACGTGTTTGTCATCAATGTCTTGGCTAGTCCAGGATAATCTTCGAACAACAGGTTACCATTCGATAGAATGTTCACCATAACGTTGTCAATCACGTGGGCTTTTCCGATAATCACCTTTTGCACTTCAGCGCCAATCGCCTGGGCGATGGCACCGACTGCCGCGAGTCGCTCGCGAACTTCAGGTGTGCTCTGGTGCTTCGGGGTCTGCGGAGCGGCTGGTGCCGGTGCCGGTGCCGGTGCAGGGGCCGCTGGTGCGGGTGCAGGGGCTGGGGCAGGGGCAGGTGCCGGCGCAGGGGCCGCTGGTGCGGCCGGGGCTACGGGTGCGCCGCCTGGTGGCGGTGGTGCTTGCATTTCTTTTCACTCTCCTTTTTTCATATGACTCTCGTCACTTTTCTTTCCCCCATCGACGGATCGTTTGGAGCAACTCTCGCAGCTCCTCGGGGGAATATGTTCTGTTTTCACTGTAAGCCAGTTCAACAAGACGCGGATTTCCAATCATCGTTTGGACTTCACCTGGCAATTTGAGGGCCATTTCGTCTCGCGTTAAATCATAGAAAATTCTGACCTTTGCCATCAAGGCTTCTCGAACCCGTTGACGATAGGAAACAGGGTCAAGTTTGTCCGGTCTTTCTCTGAACCGAGTCAAATCGAAGACGTGTCTCCAATTCGGCTTCTCAGGCACAACCATGATTGCAACGAGAAGTAGGAGTAGGATATTGAGGATGATGAGCCACTTGAGGAATGCATCACTTGTCAGTAACACAATCGTAGCCATTGCATCGGTAAAGGGTGCGCTGAGGACTCCGGTCACGTGTCGGCTCTCGTCAAAGACGATGTGGAAGTTTTCACTCGCATACTTGACGGTTGCAGACAGCTCTTGGTTGTCGAACTCCATCATTGAGAAAATGACTGCACTGAAGTAATGCTCGTTTCCATCCCACATGGTGTTCCCGGTAAGTCTACCTTGCCAGCATGCAGAATCTGCAACATCGCATTCATTGCGCATTCCGGTGTCCTCCGCTTCATCATAATCCCACAGTCGATTGCTGAAGGCGGTTTGATCGGAGACAAAGAGAATCGAACCAGTCACATCGATATCCGACAATGAGCCAGCATTGTCCTTCTTGTAGTCCTGCGCGGAAATACCAGGGTAATCGATTCTAACCACGAGTGCGAGGTCACCAGGTGCAGGGTTCAGTGTGTTTCCACTGTCACCATCACCTGCAACATCAATGAATGCAGACACACTCGCTTGTGCGAGTACCTTGACATCGCACTCGTACTCTGAATTTGCACAGTTGTCCTCGACTTTGAGACCAGTCGGCTCACGGAACATGACAGGCATTCGGCATTCGGTGTACAAATGCTGGGTGAGTTGGGATGCTTCACATCCTCGATCTTGACCAAATTCGGACATGACGCCTACACCGTCACCATCTGGGTCGGTGAGAGATTGTTCAATCGAGGCCAGACTCCAGACGTTCTTCGCGTTTGGTGGATTTGCATTTCCTTCCACATCAAATTGATTCCAGTAGTGATCAATGTCATACATTGGGTCGTCGAAATAGGTTACACCGAACTTCGCCGCTACACGATTGGCGTTATTGTTGTCTGCTGCGATGATGACTTTGCCACCGCGCTCGGTCACAAATTCGTAAATCTTGTTCGCTTCAGTTTCGTCAATCGGTTTCTCTGGTGCAATGATTGCAAGCAGGGTTCGATGTGGGTTCTGCCAATCATTGACCAACATCGGTGTAGACATTGTGTTGGCAATGGTGTATCCTTCACCAGTTTCGCCTAATGAATCCGCCATCAAGTTGAGTTGAGCAAGACGCATGTTTTCATCTTCAGCGGATTCAAAGACATAGGCTGAATAGGCCGTTTCTTTGTTTGCTGAAAAGACCATTGGAAGGGCCAAAGTCATGAGAAGAATCAGGACTAGAGATGAAGCGATGTACAAGCCAAAACGGCTGCGTTCGACTTCCTCTTCTGCCACTGTAATTCCGCCCCCATATTTTGTATGGAGCCTAGGCTCCACCACACCAACGCCTTTGGCAATCTCATTGCGCAAATATAGGTTGCTGCAAGCCGAGTAAGGGCAAATATCCAATTCTCAAGGAGTTTCAAGTCGACCCTTTCCGTATCATCGCCAAGAAGCAGATGCCCAAAGTGTGCAAAATTGTAACAAATTCACTCATTCCTCGCGCGCACGCATGAGAGCAGCCCAAAGAATCGCCATTGGCGTCAGTAGAGTTGGGAATGCTAGGAAGTTGTTTGAGGTAACTTCCTCCTGATTTTGCGGACCATCGTCATTTCCGACGTTTG
>CALCEF010000295.1 GCA_937901365.1 uncultured euryarchaeote
GATTTGCAATTTGATTCAGGAAAGACGGGTCGGCTGCGATATCACTCCCTCCAGCAGCATCGGCTGCTTGCATATCTTGTGTTGCCTGGACCGCCTGTGAACTTACAACACCGAAGTTCCTTCCGCCCATCGCACCGGACTTTGAGGGATCCTGTCTAGCACCGCATTCTGGGCAGAAAAGTGAATCATCTGGAATTTCTTCCGAACACACCTGACAGTCCATGGTTCCACCCCTATGGGTGGAAGGGCGACCCTCCCGTTAGAAAAGGTTGCCTAGACCTGAGATGCCCACAGGGTCAAGAACACGTGCCCCGACGAGCCCACAGGAGGGGCGCACTTGACCGGATTAATCAATCCCGAAATTGATGCTCTTCTCAAGGACACTTCTCGTTCCTTTTTCTTGACCCTTGAGATGTTACCGAAGAAGATTCGTGGTCAGGTCGGATTGCTCTACCTATTGGCCCGTGTTGCCGATACGATTGCAGACACGAAAACTGGATCTGCAAAGCACCTGATTGAAACACTGGAAAAATATGATTCGGTCGCCCAAGGAATCTCAAATGAGTTGCCCGAATTGGATTCAGTAGCTGCATTACAGGAACACGACGGAGAAAGGAGGTTGTTGGGTCACGTCGACAAGGTCATTTCAGCACTCGACAAATACAGTGAAGATGATCAAAAGTTGATTCGTAAATGTCTTGGAATTATCATTGGTGGACAGACTCTAGATCTACAGCGATTCGGGCCGGCAAATGAATCAGGTTCAATCTCTGCACTAAATCATCCAGACGAATTGGATGATTACGCATATCGAGTTGCAGGTAGTGTAGGTGAATTCTGGACCAGTATCACACTAGCCCATCTCATCAATATGAACTCGGAAAAAGAATCAAGATTTTTTGCATATGGAGTGCGATTTGGAAAGGCCCTTCAAATGATCAATATCTTGAGAGATATCCCCGAAGATTTACGCTTTGGACGTTGCTATATTCCGAGCGACTCACTAGAATCTGTAGGTATTTCACCAGCAGATCTTATGGGTGCTGAAAATATGGAAAAATTTCGGCCTCTTTACAACCAATTGTTAGATGTCACCGCGGGTCATCTCGATGCGGCGGTCGAATATGTTGGGATGTTGCCATACACACAATTTCGACTCCGAGCAGCCTGTATGCTACCCATCCTAATCGCACAAAATACTGTAAACATGTTGAGGGAACAAAATGTCTTGGATGCTGAAAATCGGGTGAAGGTGTCGAGGGATGAAATCAACTCCTTGATCCAGAAAACAAAACGTTCCCTGTTAATCCCTGGCGCTTCACAAAAATTGTTGAAAACAAACCGTGATCCCTGAAATTCGATGAAAAGAAGAATTTTGGAGCAAAGGGTCCCCAAAGGGGACCAAGTGGACTTTTGAGGGGTGGGTTCAATAAGGCACGAGCCTACCCTACGACTGGCGCGTATGTCCGACACCGTGAATCGTAATTCTTCGGAATTCCTAGATGAGTTCATTCTCATCGAGGATGAACCTGTCCGAAAGGGTGAGGAAGGTACCGAGGTCAATCCGCGTTTGGAACAACTCCGTGCAGCTGTTGTTCTAACTCGAGAAGCGGTTCGAGCAGCCAGCATTACAGCGCTCGAATTGGCTACAGAATCAGCCCACTTCATGGGTGTAGTGAGCAGGGGTGGCGAATTGGTCAATCCCTTCAAACACATTGAAGCACCGGTCTGGGAAGAAGAAGATGTTCCACAAGAAATGCTGGACGCAGCCTATGCATACTGTGAGGAATTGACCCGTCGTGAAGCGGGCAACTTTTACCACTCGTTCAAGTATTTGCCCGAAGAACAGCGAAGGGCAATCTGTGCCTACTATGCATTCTGCCGCCGTGCTGATGACATCGCCGATGGTGATTATGTCGATACGTTCCCTGGCGCTCTAGGAGCCAATGATCCAGAAGCGATTCAGTATCGTCGAAAGTTGGAGGAACTGGCCGCAGCCAAACCCGTCATCGAGCGGACTGAATTTGAGGATAAGTTGGCACAGTTGTTTTTCTTCCGCAAGAAACTCTCCACCGCTTACAACTGCATGTCGAGTACGGACCCCATTTTCATGGCCCTAAAGCACACGGTCTCAACCTTTGGGGTTCCTCGACAATACATGGACGATTTGATCAGTGGGATGGAGGATGACCTCTACACAAACCGCTATCAGACGTTTGAAGAATTGTATTCTTACTGTTACAGAGTTGCATCAACCGTCGGACTGGTATGCATTGAAATCTATGGGGTTGAGTCGACGGCTGCAGAGCGTGAATTTGCAGAGGCTTGGGGCATCGCCATGCAGTTAACCAACATCTTGAGAGACGTTCAGGAAGATGCAGAAAGAGATCGAATCTATCTTCCACTAGAGGATTTGGAACGCTACGGAATTACTGAAGCAGACGTAATGTCTGGACGGAAATTGCTGGAACACCCGGGTTGGAAACCGTTTGTCAAGGAATATTGTGCCCGGGTTAGAGCCTACAGAGACAAGGGCTTCAAACTATTACCAGAAATCCCGAAACAAAGCCGCTACAGCCCAGCCGCAATGATGGCATTCTACAGCAGCATCCTACGCCGAATCGAAAGAACTGGCGGCGATGTTTTCACAGAGCGAGTGAAATTGAGTAAGGCAGAGAAGTTGACCTTGGCCGCGAGTCTATACTTGCGACATCGCTTCTTCTCTTTCTGAACTGAGAAAAACGCGGGCTCACCTTTGGTGAGCCACGCAACCGATTAAGAACGACAGCAAGCGCGAGCAAACAAGGAGGGAGATAGAATGCGGATCGCGGTACTCTTGGAAGATCGTTGCAAACCCAACTCTCCCGCCTTCATGTACTTGCAAAAATATGCAGGGCAATGTGGGGCCGAGTGTATCCAAGTGGAAGGGACCAAATGCAGAATATTGGAATCGGCGTGCCCACCATGTTTGGTGCGGGCTAAACATTGCCCTGGTGACGCTGTCAAAATCATCAATCTCCCGCAAGAGCTCGACCATGATTTGACCCATTGCTATGGAGAAAACGGATTCAGACTATTCCGCTTGCCAGCACCTCGTGAAAGCGAAGTTGTTGGGGTTCTAGGTGCCAATGGTATCGGTAAATCCACTGCCATCAACCTACTCTCTGGAACCTTGCGACCAAATCTAGGCGATTGGTTGAGTGGAGAACGACCATGGGAAGAAGTGTTGGATACATTCCCACGAGGGGAATTGAGAGATTTCATGTCCCTAGTCGCTGGCGATGGTGTTCGAATTGCGGTCAAACCACAATACGTAGACAAGATTCCAAGGGCCTTTGATGGGCTCGTCAGTGCTCTGCTCGAAAGAATCGACCAGCGCGGAGTAATCGAACAGGTCAGCAAGGACCTCTCCATCGACCACCTCTTTGATCGGAAACTTCCCGAACTCTCTGGGGGTGAATTACAGCGTGTTGCAATCGCAGCGACCTTACTGAAAGACGCAGATGTGTACTTCTTTGATGAGCCATCATCCTATCTGGACATCTATGAAAGAATGCGCATGGTCAAAATCATCCAAGAACTCTCTGAAACAGGAAAGAGAGTGATTGTAATTGAACACGATCTTGCAATTTTGGATGTCCTGTGCGATCTTGTCCACATCGTATATGGTGAAAGGGCCGCATATGGAATCTTCACCCCCCCAAGAAATACGAGAACTGCAATCAATGCCTACCTTGATGGGTTCCTAGAACAAGAGAATATTCGGATCAGGGACAGACCCATTCAATTCGTCAGAGGTGGTGTCAGAGGCGAAGAAATAGGTCAACCCATTCTTGAATGGGGCGATATGGAGAAAACTTTGGGTACTTTTCATCTGAAAACAGAAAGTGGAAAGGTCCACAGTTCGGAAGTGGTAGGAATCGTTGGACCCAATGCGACTGGAAAGACAACCATGGTCAAGATGATTGCTGGAGAAATGGAAATCGATGCGGGTTGGTGTACAATGGAAGCAAAAGTTTCCTACAAGCCTCAGCATGTCAAACCTGAATTCGCTGGATCTGTGCAACTTTGGTTGGACAGTGAATTGGGCATGAAGTGGCGGCAAGGAGAATTCCACACCACAGTGATTAGGCCACTTCAGGTTGACAAATTGTTAGAGCAAGATGCTAGGAGATTGTCTGGTGGAGAATTGCAAGCCGTCAGTATCGCGATTTGTTTGGGCAAGGAAGCTGATTTGTATCTGCTGGATGAACCGAGTGCCCACCTCGATGCTGATGCAAGAATGGAGGCTGCAAAAGCGATTCACAAGACGATGGAAATCAATGAAAAATCAGCGATGGTCATCGACCACGACATCTACTTCATCGACATAGTGAGTGACTCCTTACTTGTTTTTGAGGGAGAAGGTGGTACTGAAGGAAAGGCGGTGGGACCGTTACCTCTTCGTAGCGGAATGAATCGATTTCTTGAGCAAGTTCAAATCACATTCAGACGTGATCATGATAGTCATCGACCAAGAATCAACAAGATTGACAGTCGGAAAGATCGCGAACAAAAAGCCAGTGGCGAATATTTCTATGCGGGTTGAATAAAATGCCAGTCATCCCTCAACCAACAGGTGTTCATGCCCGAAGTCGACGAAGATTGAGCGCATCCTCGTTGGTTACCTGGGAGCGGTGTAAACGAGATTGGTTCTTGACGCGGCGACTGGGAATTCGAGTTGCGACACATCCTGAGATGTTGTTGGGACTCATCGTCGAAGAAGCGGTGACCGCGATTTGGATGGAAAGGCCTCATCCCTCGGAGGGTATGGATGAAGGAGATTCGAAATGGGCGACTGGTCATGGCGGAGAATCAATGGAAATCAATTCTCTGGATTCGCTGAATGATTGGTTGCGAACACTGATGCGACCAATCGTAGACAAAATCATCGAAGAATTGGAAGGTGCTTGGTCGAATTGTCCATGGAAAGCAGATGGGCGTTCAGTAGAGGATATCAAACGTGAAAAATTGAATGCGATGATCAAGAATGCTATCAAATTGCAAATGAATGAAACTAGGGCCTGCTTAGAGGCGAATGGTGGCCCTCATTTGGAGGCTTTCCGAAGCGGAGGAGATCCGTTTGGTACACCTGCACCTTGCTGGGATGA
>CALCEF010000296.1 GCA_937901365.1 uncultured euryarchaeote
ATGCAGCAGCGAATGCGACTCAAACATGGTTACCACTCCAATTCTTTGGAGCCGGCTACGATCTATGGGGACTGGGCATGACCAATGAATCATTTTCACACAATGAGACACCGGTTGGATACAATTGGAATTTCGGCGATGGGTTGGCTGGCTCAGGTCTCAAGGACCCAACGCGATCATGGCAGAGTCCAGGCATGTACAATGTCACACTCACTGTCGTCGATCAGGGAGGAGCGATTAGTGACATTCAATCATGGGCCATCAGCGTGAATGATACCACCCCACCTACTCCTCGAATCGATGTAGGTTCGCCCCCATCTGCAATAACTGATCCATATACACTTCTGACCTCGCAGCGCGTTGAGTTTTCCGCTGCGAGAACGGATGACAATGTTCCGCTCAATCAATTGACATACACGTGGGACTTTGGCGATGGCACCATTCTGAGTGGACAAGGTCTCTATGATGTGTCCCATGAATGGGATATCGGTTCCGCCAATGGCACAGCATACAACCTCACGCTGTATGTAGACGATGGTACACACGTAGCGAATATGTCGGTCACCATTTTGATCATGAACAGGGTACCTCGACAGGTGTGGTTCGCTGGTTTACAGACTTCAACGTTGACACCACTCAGCCTACCGACAGTGTTTACAGACGATGATGGAACCATTGTGGCCACTAATTGGTGGTTTGATGAAAACGTCAACTTTGACGGTGGGGTCGTGACCATGTCTTCGCCGTTCATGGACAATCGCTCCACCGATGCCAACCCGACGCCTGCTTGGAGAACTCCCGGTTGGAAGAACATCACTGTCCTCGCGACAGATGATGCAGGGAACACCAGTGTTGCTATACTACATGTTGAGGTTCTCAATCAGCGACCCGTCGCAATCTTCCCTCGTCCAGATGATGGCACAACCAATACGATGTACACTTTCCTTTCTTCATCGTTTGATCCCGATGGAAATTCAGGAAACATGAGCCACAATTGGACGATTACAGGAGTGGAAGATCCAATTACAAACAATCTGGTCAACCACCTTTTCACCGAACCTGGTGTATACACTGTGACCTTGGTAGTAACCGATGAAAGGGGACTCGAGTCCCTGCCCAAGAGTTACACCATCCACATCGCCAACCCTCTACCGATGCCAGTCCTATCCGTGCATGAAGCTTGGCTAAACGATTCGGTTGTAACCGTTCCAGGGACGGATTTGTCGGTTTACACTTGGCGCCGATCCTTTACAGATTCAGGTGACATATTCGTTGCACCAGGGACTGCTTTGCGATTTTCTTCGGATGGGTCCCGCGATATGGATGTAGCCTTTGATGGAATGTTGAATCCAGATCCGAATGCTCCGGATTGGAATGGAATTGTGGATACCACTTGGAATTGGGGGGATGCTTCACCACCGTCGCATGAAAACGATGCGTGGCACATTTTCGAACAACCCGGGTATTACACTGTCACACTGACGGTGAGAGATGGTTATGGTACTGGAGATAGCAATTCCACAACGATTGGAATTTGGGTTTCAAGCGCGCCATCAATTGTATCCGATCACATCATTGGTGATGGTACGACTTACAGTGGGAATTTGAACGTCATCGAAGCCTATGCCATCGATGCAGACATGGAGTCAGGCATGCTGGCTTGGCGCGATGATGATGTGACAACGGACAGCGACGATGATGGTATAGCAGACAACGATCGTGACACTCCGCTAAATACGGCCCTAACTTATTGGTGGGACACTGATGACAGTGTTGATGAAGATGAGAATGGCAATTTGAACGATGATTGGGTAACGAATCCAAATGTGCGTGAAGGCCGAGGAACGGACGCCAAATGGAACGAATCCGGTGAGTATGTCGTACGATTGCGTGTTTGTGACGATACAAACGTATGCATCACTGAAAGTTACGAAATTCTAGTCCGCAATCCAGATGATGCCGATGAAGCATTGGGCGACCTATCATGGGAGGACTTGCTTCCCTCAACAGATTCAGGAAGTTTGTACATCATCATCCTCATTGTTCTGGTACTTACCCTTGGTTGGTTGGTCATGAGAGAACCCGAAGAAATCGAAGTCGAAGCCGAACAAGCGGCCAGCACCTATGATGTCACAGAAGTTCACACTGAAGGTGGGATATTGGGCATGGACCAACATGCGCCACCACCCAAACCAACTCATTTGACCAAAGATGATCGGCGAAGTAAGGAATCAGGTTATGTGCGGCCTGTGACCAGTAGGCGCCGGCGGTGAGATTGTGACAGATAGGACGCGTCTCAGCAGCACTGTGGCTGTTGTGATGCTGCTCCTGCCTTTACTCACTGCGATTTCATACGAAGTTGGAGTGGATATCGCACCTACAGCATCCGCGCAGGATCCGCCAACCTGCAAGGTTGGAATGGATATTGATCAGTGGTCTGTCGAGGAATTCGACATGACCGGAGAAGGATATTCTGAAGGGGAAGACATGTGGTTTTCAGGACGAACGGGTCCCACTTACGAAGTTGAAGAATTGTGTCCACTCAGAACATCATTTAGCACATCATTTGTACTCAACAACGATTCTGCTGTTGGTCTGCGAATGCACCTCACAACCGGGTGGAAATACACCATTTCAGCCAATATCCAACCCCTAGAACAAACAGGTGAACAAGTTCTTGCCGATGTCTATTTGATCAAGGAAACAAATTGGGATCGATACATGTCTGATTTTGATTCGCGCCACTATGATTGGGATGGGTTGCGCTACGACATTGCCCATTCACCAGTTTGGTTGCAAAACATCCTCCTTTGGC
>CALCEF010000297.1 GCA_937901365.1 uncultured euryarchaeote
ATGAAAAATTGCGAACAAAAATTGCACGGAAATTGTCGGATGTCGATCCAGATGAATTACCCGATCTCCGAGTGAGTGCGTTGCTCTCGTCACTGCAATTGTTTATCATCATCCCATTACTGATGAAATCTAGCCACGAAATGTTCGGACTCTACCTTGTCCCTGAGGATGCGGCAATGTCTGACTGGATGTTACTCGGCGTAGATTTGCTGTTTAGATCAATCCTTGATTGGTCGGAAATTTACGGGGTTAAGATGAGTGCGATTGAACTGGATTCCATGGGGGGTCGACATCTAGTCATGGCCTTCTTGCTTACAATCGATTTCATACTGATTCAGGGCATCGTGCGGATTTTTGCAATCCGACGAACAATAACAGAAGGTGTGGCGGCCGCTGTGCGCGATCCAGAAATGGCCTACAGACTCGGAAGTCGAGCGGTACCAAGTTTACTTGAAATGCTGGAAGATCAAACGGTCGTCGGCCAAGATTGTAAGCATGTAATCGAGGCTTTGGCCGTGCTTCGGGAGCAACGAGCATGTGACTCAATTGTCAAACGCTTTGAGGATGAAGATACACATACCACTGCAGTTGCAGCAATGGTCGCAATCGGTCATTTACCACCACTTATCGAAGCGCTTTCTTCACCCAACTCAGAAACGAGGGATGGGGCGCTTGCTGCCATCAAACGCATGGGTAATCCTGCTGCTATTCCAGCGCTAGAAGCGGCAATGCACGATGCTGGGGTTCAAGAGAGAGAGAAAATTGTTCGAGCATTCGGCTCGATTGGGCTTGAAGCGCACACTCACCTGCTCGTGGCGCTTTCCGATTCTGACAAGGGTGTGCAATTGGCGGCTTTGCAGGGATTGACACTTGATCGCAGTGAAACACTGATGATGAAATTGATTGGAATGGCCGAGCATTCAGACCCAGATGTTAGGTTGGCGGCTGTCGATGCGATGCAGCGATTTTCGGATGGGCGAGTTGTTGCCCCACTCGCAAATGCGCTGGAAGATGATGATGCACGAGTTGCAAGGCAAGCCCGACGTAGTCTGGATCATCTGGAGTCGGTCGTTGCTCGCAAAGGTATGTCATCAGACCAATGATCCATTTCGTTCAATGTACGTGAAACATTCACCGCCTCCCCTTCTGTCCACCAATCAACCGCGATGAATGTTGGCCGAGAGTTATGCACCTCCCAGCACTCAATCGAACGGTTTAGCAGAAAATCATACGCGTTAACGATTGGAGCGCGCTGATAATCGGTGAGGCCCGATTCAAGTGCTAACCAATTGTTCAAGTGCCACACGGGTTGGTTTGAATCGCCCCTGAGAACGTCACAATTCATACCTTCAGGAAATCGGTCGCCGTAATTTGTCGTCCAACCATGTTCAGTAAAACTGTGCAAGAAGGGATATTGTTCATCGGATGACCCCTCAACGAAAACCACGAGATTGCGGCCACTTTCCACCATGTGCCTTAGTGTGGGCCATGGCTCGTTCAGTTCCTGGATGTGTGCGCGTTCAATCAATCCACTCATTTCTAGAATATACTCGACATGGCCGTATGGGACATAAACTTCCAGCAATAGAGTCGCTACATCATTTGTGGATTCATTCATCTTCGCGTGTAAACTCGAAAGGAGTTCCACTGCATTGTGGCTGCCGTGTACACAAGGATGAATCCCGGTGTCATAAGAGCCATGGCAGAATGATGTATTCACGAGATCTTGCGAATATCGTGAGTGGTGAACATCCATCATAAATGCCCGGAATCCCGCATCCCATTGTGAACTGATGTTTTCTCGGTGATTTGCTGCGAGGTAGTTGAACCCATCATCTAGGGTTGAATGGGCATTGTGCGTCTCCGGGAATGTAACATCCGTGTATGCTTTGTCACAATTTTCGATTGAACCATTGCATGGTTCTCCAGACAAGTGATTCTGTTTGAGACCCTCAAATGAAGGGGTTAGAACCAACATGAATACTGCCAAGATGAGGGCGATACCCTTTGGGTCGATGTTCGAATTCAAATGATTCACCAATCGAATATTCAGCGAGCCAAATTGTCGATCATGGCTTCAATAGCCTCTGGATTGGCTTCTTTATTTCGACCAGACATGCAAGCACGGCCAATGACATCAGCTCCTATGAAAGAAAATTGTTGACGCATTGCCATGATGACATGGGCTCCACCACCGCCACTGTGTGTGGCCAACCCGACCGGTTTCCCTGTGCACAAGCTCCGGAAGTCTTGCCAATCCATCGCTGTAGACATCCAAGCGATTGCATTGTTCAGAGTTGGCGGTACAGAACCATTGTATTCAGGTGCGACGATGACCCATGCATCGGCTTCCGACATAGAGGTGACAAAATCTGAGATGTCTGGGGCACTCTCTGGATCTTTTGAGCGAGCCATCGTAAACATTGGTAAATCCATTTCCGCGAGATCGATAACCTCTGCCTCATGTCCTTTTTCGGTGGCTGTTGTGGCAAAAACATCTGCAAGTTCGCGATTTGTGCCAGAGGTTGCGGTAACCATTAGGAAGCGTGCCATGTGACCGCGAAAGGTGTTGGATTCTTGAAGTTGTGCAGGCTCAATCGACCCTATGGGTCGCAACCGTAGACAGCGAATGCTTATGCGTAGAACGCTAGCGTCAGAATATGGGTCAAGACCATGCCGGACCACGGACACGACGTATGTCCTCACTGTGAAGCCCAACTGGAAGGGGCAGAAGCAACATGCCCAGACTGTTCTGGGCCTCTTTTTGGAATTGCACCAATTGCCAAGAAAGAGGTTCCTGAATCGGTGGAATCAGGTGTGACGACAATCGACAATGTTGCCGTCCCCACATACACACCTCCGGCCAGCGACATACCCACCAACCCTGCCCCACAACCGTCAGTGATTTCTGACGAGCCTGCTACACAAGAATTGACGGCAGGCGATTTGGTACAGCGTGGAGAGATGCTGG
>CALCEF010000298.1 GCA_937901365.1 uncultured euryarchaeote
ACAGGGGTGACTACTTTGTCATCAATGCAACCGCTGCCGGAACGGATGAAGGCGGTTGGACGATTTTTATTCGATCAGAAGGCAATACTGGGGCAACAACCGAATTAGCAGCCATGCCGCTTCCAGCGACGATATGATGGGGTAGGCCCCAGTCGGCAGGGTGTGGACCAATGGCCAGAAGCAGGAGTCGTTTCGATTCCAGCTAAATCGAAAACCATCGAAGTTGCGCGTTTACCACCTTCGAAAAGCCACCTCATCCGTTGGTTGTTGTTGGCATCTCAAGGGGATGCTCAAGTCGAAATTCGAGGTGTTTCTGGGGCTGCAAAGGACGCTTGTGCGATGCGTGATGCATTGATTCAACTTGGGGTTCAAATCGACATTCAAGAGAATCTCTGGAGGGTCCATGGTGTTGGTCCAAATGGATTCAATACTCCTTCATGTGCATTGAATATGCAAAATTCCGGCACTGGGCTGCGATTCATTGGAGTGGCGATTGCCCGAATTGGTGAATGGGTTTCAATCGATGGAGATTCAACACTAGAAACGAGAATCAATCGCAGTTTCTGGAGATCTCTGGGATTGGATGTCGAATTCGATTCAGAAAGAAACTTGCCCATGAAAATCAAAGGCCCAATGAATCGTGATTTACTGCCTTTGGATTGCCAACAATCCAGCCAATATCTTTCGGCTGTATTACTGTCGATGCCATCTAGAGAAAAGGACTTGGAATTGGCTATAGAGGGTAGTATTGTGAGTCGTAGGCATGCTCAACTTTCGTTCGACTTAGCAAGTAAATGTGGTTCACCAAATAGTCTTGAGAAGCATGTATTGAAGCCCTGGAAATGCAAACCTCCGACTCAAGTTGAAATCCCACCCGATGCTTCGCATGTCGCTTTTTGGAAATTATACGAAATTATTCATGACTCTACACTCCAATTGCCCGATGTTCAGCCAGAGGATTCAATCGGCGCAGAAATATTGCAGAACCTCGACCTCAACCATTTCCAGACAGTGAATTTGAACAATGCAAATGATCTGATTACCCCTCTTGCAGCAGCGATGGCAATTGGAGGCGGGGGCGTAATTGTCGGAGCGAGGCATGCCCAATACAAAGAATCGAATAGAATAGAATGTACAGTCGAGTTATTGTCCAAGTTTTCGATTGATGTAGAACGAACTGAAGATGGGTTGAAGATTCCTGGTGGGCAACGTGTTTTGGCACCGGAATCCATCGTCCCTACATTTGGTGATCATCGAATGCAGATGACGGCCGTAATCTTGGCTACAAAGGTTGGAGCCGAGATCGAAGGTGCGAACTTGCACGAGGTTTCGTTTCCACAATTTATCGATGTGATTCAACCGTGACGACCAAAGTGTCCATCGAGACGATTGAGGCTCATCCGTAGAACTGTTGGGCGCCCATGGACACATGCCCACGGATTCTCGATGGTTTGCATATCGGATAGAAGCCGTCGCATTTCGGGAAGGGACAGTTTCTGATTGGCTTTGACTGCCCCACGACAGGATTTCATGAAGGCGACCTCGTCGGCCAAGTTCTCAACGGTGTCCAAGCGTTTTGCACCAGACTCAAGTTCTGACAAAACATCTGAAAGAAACCCTTCGAGCTTTTGACTTCCAAGTAGTAACTGAGGTACTGCGGTCAAATTCAAATCTGCATCAAAGGAAAAACCAAGCTCCTTCAATTGTGATTGGTGGCCGTGTAATATTTCTGCTTTTGATGAACTCAAACCCAAGGGGAGAGGCGAAACAAGTTCTTGACTTTCCCAAGACACCATATCTTCTCGAAGGCGCTCATAGCGAACACGCTCGTGTAGTGCGTGTTGATCGATGATAAACAATTCATCCTCGCCCTGAGCGAGAATGTAGGAGTCTGCAAACTGGGATAAAGGGACCATTTTGGGTACATCGGTTAATTCGATTTCAAGGGGGCTAGGTTCGGGTTCATTTAGCGGAGAAATGCTTTCTTCACCGGAACACCAACGATGTAAATCTCGCTCGGCGCTGGAAAGTGCTGGCGATATTTTTTCGACGCCTAAATTTGGGAGAGTGGCCTGAGTAAGTGGTGATTCACTTACCTTGATTTCGGGTTTAGAACTGGGTGCCTCAATTGGTCCTGCATAGGTGATGCGTGTTTGTGTAGTTTCAGCCCAAACAGGAAGAGGTGATTCGGATTTTTCAGGAGTTTCAATGTCGGTTGAAACAGCCTCAATCGGACTTTGATCGGGGGTCATCGAACCTGTTGGTAATTGTAACAAGGTGTGCTTGATCGCCCTCTCAAGTCGTTCCAATACTCGCCAAGAATGTTTGAGGCGGACCTCGCGCTTCGTTGGATGTACATTGACGTCAACCTCATCTGGTGGCAAGTTTAGTTGGAGTACACAAATCGGGTGCCTGCCGACCATCAATCGTGTATGGAAGCCCCGACGTATGGCTTGATTGAATGGTGAAGAGGCGACGGGACGCCCATTGATGATTACATGGATTTCATCGCCCTTTGAACGGGTGAGGTCGGGAGGTGAAATCCATCCGGACCAC
>CALCEF010000299.1 GCA_937901365.1 uncultured euryarchaeote
CGCAAGGATAGAAGATTCGTGGTATTTTGACTGACTAAATCCGCAACCGCTGCTGGCTCACCGCTGGCCTGAGCGCCTTCTAGGTAGATGCGATTGAATCGCGACACCATCGATGAATTCACTTCTGCAGAAAACCAATCCCAACTTCGCTCGGAATCAATCCTGAGCATGAGGCGGCTTTCTAGGCTAGCAATCGATTCGTTCAGGGATCCGAAGTCAATACCTCGCAGTGCCTTGATTGTTGCAGAGGGTTCGGCGGCTCGGGCTTGCGCTGTTCCACCAAGTGCACGGATAAATCCTGGATAGGATTCGTCTCTGCGCATGATGCTCTTTTCTTCACGGGAAGCTGTGAGGCCGGGGACGAGGAATGGTGTGAACAAGAAAGCGACCAACAACAATCCGTATTTGTTCCATGAATCTACGACAACATCGCCATACAGTAGGCCGACGACTACAATTGAAAGAAGCAGGGGTAGGCCCATCGTCACAGCCGTGAGCCAAGTCTGTCTCGACCGGATTCTGAACCTTGTTTCAAATTCATGACGGCCGAATACTGGGTCATCTGGAACGATTGAGCGGAATGCAACGAGCATTGAGATTTGCATGACTACAAACAACAATGCGGCGAGAAGCACCCACCTTATTTTGGCCAAAACACCGACCAACGAGGTGCCGTAATCATCTGTGACGAATAGTACGAGGTGGATTCCTGCAACAACCAATCCGAAGATACCGGTTGTTGTGAGTGAAATGTAAATTTCTTTGAGCATGTCAATGGATTCCAATCGAGTGTCATAGAGTGTGTCAAATTCTTTCGCGAACGTTTTCTGCTCTGCTTGCATGAACTCATCAATGGGTTGTCCGGCCTCAACGGAGAAAGCCATTCGATCAAGGAAATCTCCCCATATTGGGGATGGGCTCTGGCGGCCGATGATCCGAGATGCTTCAGGCAAACTTGTATGCCATTTTTCGACCAGTGTTTCAATGGATTTTACTTCCTTTGCAAGTGCACCATAATCACTCATCTGCCGCAAAATGTCGAACATCGATTGCGATGTGACTTCGCCGATACTGAGAATCCCCATTCGGGTGATGAACATGTGCATCTCTTTCTCGATGAGGACCGCTTCACGTAGTGTCTGAACAATCGGCCATGAGATGGCTGCAAGCGTTGAGATGAGGGGGAAGAGAATCAAGAGAACAAGCCCGGATACCCCGATGAAAAATGAGCTCAGAGTGTAAAAAAGAAAGGTGGAAAGCAAAGCCCCGGCAATGAAGGCCGGTAACACGATTTTGACCGCGTATTCACCGAGAGGTGTATCCATTCTACGGAAAGCGATTTGATACAGAGGTAGTCGTTCCATCACTTCACCTCAATCCTCTATGGGGTCCCAAATATCGATCGCGCTGGAAAACGCTTCCCAATCTTGCTGGTAGTAGATGTCGAGGAGATCGAAGACGTCGTCATAGTGCGTGATATTTCTGTCAACCATTCTCTGCAACGCTTCGGCCCTCCGGGCCATTTCATCGTAGATGTCACGCTTATTTTCAAAGCCCATTAGAGCTGCCATTTTGTTCTCCATCAAGTGAGACTGGAACATACCTCTGAAGTAGTGTTTATCTCTGACCGGGTCCCAATCAAACATACCTCTGGTGAGCACACCATCCGCATGTTTGTTGTATCCAATCACTTCGTCAATACCGGTAATTCGACGGGCAATCCCCCCACCTGGGGCTTCGACCACTTCTTGGAAGATTGCAAAATTCAAGTTGTCAAAGAAACGCATCGGGACGTTGATTGGATCGCCTGTAAATCTCTGAATCATCTTGACGATTGATGATGCGTGGAATGTAGCGATTACAGGGTGCCCTGTTTGCATCGCCTGGAATGCAGTGGCCCCTTCTGCACCACGAATCTCACCGATGATGATGTATCTTGGGCGACTGCGCAAGGCTGCTTTTAGGAGGTCGAACATCTCGACTCTGGAATCTTCATTCTTGGAATCACGTGTGACGAGACGCTGCCACAATCGATGTCGTACCTTGACCTCAGGCGTATCTTCAGCGGAGTAAATTTTCACGTTGTGATCGATAAATGGAAGAATTGCGTTGAGTGTTGTTGTCTTGCCGGATGCGGTCTCTCCTGATACCAATAGTGACATGCCATTTTCGAGGCAAAGCCAGACGTATGCAGCGACCTCTGCTGACATGGTCCCCCATTGAATCAACTGTGTAATTGAAATCGTTTCTTCAGCGAATTTTCGAATGGTGAATGAAGAGCCCAGCATTGAAACGTCATCGGAATAGATGATGTTGATACGACTGCCATCCAAAAGGGCGCCATCGATAATCGGCTTGCTGTCTGAAACGGGGCGACCGATGCGCTCCGACATGGCCCGTAGATATCTTTCAAGCATCTCTCGATCTCGGAATCGGATATTTGATGTGACCATTCCAAACACTTTGTGATCCATGCTGATGTAGCGTAAACCGACTGCGTGAATATCTTCTAGCATCTCATCTGAAAGCAACGTTTCCAAGGGCCCAGAACGAACAAGGTCTCGAATCACAGTATATTGCAATCGCTCCATCTGCTGTTCGGTCACACTAATCGGTGGCTCGCTCAAACCGAGAGCCCTTCTCACCGGTGTGACGATATCGTTGATTGCAACAGGGACATTGGTGATTTTTGTGTGCTTTTTCATCATATTCTCCAGCATCGATTCAAATTCTGCATCTGTTGAGAATGATGGGGCGTTCGGAGCTTCCTTTAGCAATCGTTCAACCAGAATTTGTTTGATGATTTCTTCCTCTTCTGTGAGATATGGTTCAATGCCAAACCACAGTGTGGTACCGCCCCCTTCTTCGTCTTGAGTTGGACGATAGACATGAGCAAAAAGTGGCCCTCGAAGGTGATAGATCAAATTGAGTGGGTCGACCTTTGAGGCTGCTCGATCCAATGGACCGTAATACATCGGACGAGTGCCGTGGCGTGATTCAAAATCTTCAACCCATTCTCGAACATGGTCAAACCGAGACATGACGCCATTGAGGTCCCCTTTGGCGAATTCAAGTTCCTCTGCTTCCATGTTTCATCCCTCAACTGACTGCTGTAATATCTACAATGAAACCCATCGATGGTTCAACTCTCCAACCAATTCTAGGTTGTACTGGACCTGCTGCTCGCAAGAAGCGGGTGACTGCCAATATTCGCGAAAGTCCACCGCCAATTTCTGATGTTTTCATCTCGATGACCACTTCCGCGGATGCCGATAAAATACGCATCATCTCCGGAGAGATCTCATCGGGGTCGATTAGCAACATTAGAGAGCGTTCCTCAGAGCAAAAAGTGCGAAGGCGGCTGAGAAGTTGGTCGGGGGATTCCTCGAGTTGATGTAGTAACATCGATGCGCGATCAACGATTGAAATCTCCGCATTCATCAGAGCATCTGATGCCAACAGGTCATCGATGGTGACGTCCTCTTCTACTTCATCGGAGATGACGCCGAATCGCGATAGGAGGGTGAAGTCGCCTTGGTTTGCTGCGTCTTCAAGTGAATATCCCAAACTGTTGACTTGTTCTAACCAACCCCGCGTTGTCAGCTCCGTTGTGACGACGGTTGTCCGCACATTGTTCGAGACCAAACCGTAGGCGATCCGTTGAGCGATGAGGCTTTTTCCCGCACCGATTTTGCCCGTAACGATATACAGTGATCTGCGGGGGAGGAATTTGCCTAAACTATCTGAAAGGCTATCCGTTTCCAATTCGAAGGCAAAACCAACATCTTCAGACAAGGCGGACCACCTCGCTGAATGTATGCTGGCCTGAGATTCCTTGGTAATACTCACTTTGTACGATGGCGGTCACGGTGATTTCTTGGTTCGGCGTCATCGTGATACTTGGTGGACATATGTTCAACTCTGCAACTTCTCCTGTCATCCAAATAGTGCTGTTGCCAAGTAATTGTGCTTGAGTAACGGTCGAAGCTGTTCCATTGACGATGACACCGATATTGTCGATTTCAAGTTCAAGGCTACCTGTATTCTGGATGTGGATTGTGAGATTACATGCGGATTGATTCCATGAGATTTGCATCGGATCACTGGCCAATGCAGCACTTGTTTTCGAATTCGCTTCGACTTGTGTTTGAGCGGTTTCCACCGAATTGGCCAACCCGCCCCAAGATGCGATGAGTAAGGTGGTGACAATGCCTGCAACCAAAAGCCCGGAAATGAGCATGATGAGTTCGCTTGCTCCACCGTCTGCCATTTTACCACCTCAAGAAAATGATACTCCTGATTGTCCACCCATACTCGTGACGAAGATTCGGGCTGGGGTTGTGAAACCCGTACCGCTCATCTGGATGTGCTGAGTTTCTCCAGGAAAGAGAACTGTTGTCTGATTGTGATAATCACTCGCCCGAAGAGGTGAATTTCCATCGATACTGAACCATGTTTTCTCAAAATCAACCGCTTCATCCCCGGTATTGGTGATATTGACGTGGATCGTGCCCGCTGATTCTGATGCATTGAGAAGGCGGATTTCTGGTTCAGCGGGATTTTCGTCAAGGACTTCTGATGCTGTGATTGCACTGTTGTTCAATGACAGTGATGCAAGGGCAAAGATGCCGAGAAGAGCTGTTCCGACAATCAATGCCGAGATGCTTACTGAGCCACCCACATCTCAGGCCCCCTCACTCTGAGAATTACGCCAGGCTTCCACCATCGAGCCGAACATGAGTAGTGTGCGATGTGGTAGGTGTTCGGCACCGTCATCGTTGATTGCCGGATTGGCAAGGCCGATGATGGATACCAATTCTACTGATTCATCCTTGGTAATCATCCCGCTCGTCTTCGCCTTCTCGATGAATGTTAGCGCTTGTTCTGAAGAAAGATGATCCAGTAGCAATGCTGAGATTTCGCTCACAGTCACAACTGGGCCGCGAGAATGAGCATCTGCTCTTCGATTCAGGAACGGATTGATGTCTGCAACGCTGCCCTCATACAAATCGAGCAAACTAACCGTCTCTACTTCTTGTGTGGAGTTGGATTCATCGGATTCTTCAGATGAATTAGCCTCTCCAGCGTGTTCTTCTTCCTCACTATCTGCTGTCACTAGCGTATCTGTTGGAAGGGCGTGAGTTAAGTTGTCAGATACGTGCAATTGGGTGAGGCGTGCATCCATAATACTCATTGTGGCCTCGATACGATCGAATCGATCGTCCATTCGTTGTTCGATTGCTTTGGTGTCAACCGTTGTGGAAGCGGAAGGTGTCGGTTTGCTCTCTACGGGGACGGGTTCGAGGCCACTGGCGCCAACACGGGCCCTGGCAGGGGACGGAGCGAGTGTCCAAGCGTCCTCTTCAATTGGGATGGATTCTTCAGGAACCGTGACTGCTTCAATCGCTTGCTCGGACAGTGACTCTAAACGCTGCACTGAGGCGCTGTCTATATCGTCAAAATCCTCACTAGATCCAAATCCGAGAAACGACAGTAGTCCCATCACAATACCTCCATGATGTCCTCTGCCCCCCGTAGGGGGGCAGGGGGGTTATCATAGTATCATACGATGGTGTCGCCATTCTCTACGCTGTTGTAGTGAAGTTGGGCGTAAGTTTCGCCACCACCATTGATGATGACTCGGAGTTCTTGCTCATCACCAACACCAGGTGTGCATAGTGCAGAGGTGTCGATTGGAACTAGGAATGTTTCACCTGCATCGACAGATGAACCCGCAGCAAGTGCTGTTCCTGTCAAGTCTGTTGCGACACCGTCGAAATCATCTGTGTTGACTTCTGCTGTACCAGCACCGCCATCACAAACGATGAACCAGTCCATGTCTGAAAGTAGAGTTGTGTCTGAACCTGCACTGAGTTGAACAATCAAAGTGATCTCATCAGCGGTTGTTGCACCACCACCAGTATCGTCACTGACGTATGCCCCTACAAGGGTGATTTTACCGCTGATTTCATCGCGGGTATCATCACCGGTTGCTTCAGCTCTCTGTTGCAGTTCTTCAGCCGTCTTGATGATGATTGTTGATGCTACTGCAGCGACCAAAATCAGTGCGATGAAGATAATCATCGCGCCGATGCCGATGGCGCCGCTCTCGTTCTCGTTTAGGTATCGATTCTCTCGGGACATTTGCTCACGTTCCTGTGGATTATTTTTTGCCGAGAAGGTATTTTATTCTACTCCATGATTATACTCGGGGTCCCATCGGATTATTTGGCCAAATCAAGGTGTATGGTGACAAATTCGACCTGATTTGGTTCAAGCACTCTGATGTATGGCCATGCATTTGTCTTCCACCCAGGTGGCACCCATGGAGTCACCAAAACTTCGGTCATTGTTTCTCCTGATTTATTCTCGACACGGCAATCAATTGTGAGGCCGTCTTGTGTGAGATTGTAACCGGCCTGAATTGACAACTTTTCTTGTAAACTTCCTGGGGCTCCTACGTCTCGAATGGCGGCCATTGCGGATGGTGTAATATTGAAAATGAGATCACAGGATTCTCCTGGTTCAAGAGCCATGATTGCTTGAGAAGGTGGTGACGAGCGCCAATTCGGAGGCACTGGGGCCTTCACATTGAATCCGGGGAGAAGGCCTGCACTTGTATTTTCAACTCGTACCAAGAGTTGACCGTTTTCTGAACCTGGCTCCCAGCGGGCTTCAACACCCATCCAGAATTCATAGAAGATGAAAGGATTCAGTGCAGCGCTATTGATTAGCAGGTGCTCAACCAGTCTCTCGAGTTGTAATGAGGCTTCATCAAAGGCCCCACGTAAGATCAGGGTTTCAGCGGTTTTCATCGTCAGTAGCACATCGACCAGTTCGGTCTCGCTCGTGGATCGCTCTCTAACGATTGTGTGCAACATTCCAATTGAACGATGCATGCGACCGACCTGTGTCTTGAGCTCGTCGATGTCTTGGCGCGCTTGTCGGATGCTTCGTCGTGCATCTCTTGCGTGCTTATCCGTAACCGATTCCTGAATCAATCGAAGGTGTTCGTCGAGAATGAGATTGAGGCGAGTTACTTGCGCACGATAATTGCTCATCGTGGAAATCGTGGTTGTTTCAGACATCGGCATCCACCTCCACACTTACATCGTGGGCCTCTCCCCATCTCTGTCCCACAGTGATTCTTCGCAAATCTGCGGATGGGTTGCCCAATTGGACAAGCAATTCTTGGGACTCGACCTCCATCGAGGCGAGTTCGTCGAAAATCATGAGCCAAATATTTCTGGTCCGGAGAATCATGTAGGTCACAATCAATACGCCCGAGACCGAATATAGAAGAATGGAGGTGATATTAGCCAAGGACCACGAAATATCGTTCGGCATGATGATTGCGACAAGGATGAAACCCAACGGTGCGAACGCCATCTTTGCAGCAAGTTGCCTGAGTACTCGATCCATTTCGGCCTCATGATCTTCAATGATTGAATCGGAGCCGCGCTGCATATTCTGGCGGTCCGAGAGAATTGCAGGGATTTCAAACGCAGAGGTTCTTGCGGTGATGAAGGCGATCCATAACAATGAGATTGCTGCCAAAGTGAAATTCACATACGAGCCGAGGTTGTATTGTGTCGCGATGCCGAGCATTGCAGCACCCGAATATGCACAAAGCATCAGTGAGCGTTCATCTTCAGGGGCTCTGCGCAATAATTGAGTTGACAATGATACCAAAGCGAATGTGATCGGGATGAGGAGGAGGAGTGGTAAGGACCATGATTGGACCTCGAAGGATGTTGATTTGGCATCGTTCGATTCTAAATCTCCCTCCATTTGGACCGGTGATTCGATTGAAACTGTGCAGGGAACTTCAGCGGCAGAGGTCCACCAATTCAATGCGTCTGATTGAATGCCCCATTCTAATCTGTGGACCACGTTCGGATCCATACTGTCAATTTCTTGACTTGCATTATCGTGGATTGTGATTCCTCTATCGCATTCCAAAGTGGCTGTGATCTGCGCAGTTGCTCCAGTATTGCCCGCGTTGATGATTTCAGCGACGAGTGTGTTGGGTGTTGATTCAATCACACTCGACTTGTCGGCTATGCTAATCGAAACCACCTTCGGATCGGCCCAATTGTTTACTCGAATATCGATTGAAACCTGTGTTGGAGTAGATTCTTCGGGGTGTGTCAAGTTGAATAGCAACGTCCACCCATCGCCCGGTGGAATGTCGAATGGTTCTGGAAGATTTGCTCGAATCGTCATCGTCTTCTGTTGTAACGGTCCTGTTGGATTCAGAGTAAATGTGGTGGGGGCGCTTGATAGGGGCATGAAGCCATTTCCATAATCAAGAGCGAGTGACCAATTCACATCTCCTGTGTAAAACGATTCGTCCACATGGCGAGTGCTGTTGACAAATTCCAATTCGTACACGACTGGGGTTGAATCTGCAGTTTGGCCAACCCCTTGCACATGCATCCAATTGAATTCGAATGTTTCAGGGGTTCCGTCATTGCCGGATATTTCGAATGTTTCATCATGCATTCGGCTGACGCGTAGGACGGTCGCCAGCAGGGCATCACCGGAGTGATTGTCCTGGGGCGAGAAAGTAAGTCGCAAATCTGATTGCTCTAAGTTGTAATGATCTGATGCAACGCCTTCAACACTGAAGCTGACTGTTTGAACGTCTCCACTATCAAGAGTCATGTTGGTCGCATCGCATTCCGATATGTCCCAACGCGTTGGATTGTCGACCTCGCAAACCAAATCAAGAATCACGTCTTGGTTTCCATCATTCGAAATTTCGATGTCAAACGTTCTCCTCTCACCAGGCAAGAGTTCGACGACGTCGGGGAAGTCATCAGATGACAATACGAATACGGGTTCAACATTGAACTGGATTGTTGATGATCCTACTTGGATGGATTCACTAACATTGAGGGCGGTGAGAACAAGGTTGTGGGTAGAACCTGGTTCAAGACCTGCCCCTTCTGACATCGGAGGGACAATGACGTCGATTAGGATGGGTAGCACTTCAACGCCCTCCCCATCAATTGTCATATTCAGTGGTGTTACTGAGGACTGCCAACCAGCTGGTGGGAATGTTGTGAAATTGATGAACTCCTCAAGGTTACCAGCGTTGGTCACATTGACGGGGATGGTCAGGGACATTCCAGGGACGACTGAGTATTCACTCGTGTGTTCAAATTCAATTTGGTGATTTGGAATCATTTCTATGAAGACATCGATGCGGTCCAATTCAATCCCATCATGATACAGCACCACCTCTGCACTATGATTTTCATCAGCGCGTGCAAATTGCTCTGATGTGACTTCGATTTGGACAATACTCGCTTCGCCTGGTTCGA
>CALCEF010000300.1 GCA_937901365.1 uncultured euryarchaeote
CCCCTACGGGGGGCCCGGCCCCTTTTTTCGTTTCGAGTTGAGTCTGCGATTCAACTCACCCTCACGTCTTTTTTTTTCAAACAGGTTTGCAGTGCAGCGTTTAAATCACCAATAATTCCGTATCTAAGGGACTATTTTTTCGACGATCATTGACAATTTCCAAGCAATAATTTGGGTATATTTCAGATTGTTACAAATTGTTTGTACCAGTGATTTTTCGCGATTCCAAGGCCTCAAAAATTCCGACGCAGTTTACCGAACAGAATTGAGAAATCAAAGGGTTTGCACCCATACGGTTATATCTACGTCAAAGCGTGGCAGGGCCTGTTCATAGGACACTCTGGGGTATGTGAATGGTGACAAAAGAAAACAAGAAGGTGTTGGGCGGCAGTTGGCTGTTGCTCACGCTATTGATGATTGGAATGAGTTGGGCCCAAGCGGTTCCACCTGCAGATGATGCTGTATCGACCACATCGGTTGATGAAGCTGAAGAAAATAATGCGGTGGATGCGTTTGCTCTCAACGTGGAGGAATATGCAGTGGATTACACTGCGTTTGGTTACGCTGCCGAGGATGAACTCGTCGGTAGTCGAACCGCGACCTCCAAGACGTACGTGACGGACGAGGGTAAGGTTGCAATTGTAACCACAGATCCAATCCACTATCTTGATGACCAAGATGTGTGGCAAGAGATCGACCTGAACATCGAATCGGAAGCAACAGGTTGGTCGGTGACTGAAAACACCTTCGACACCTACTTCGATGCAGATGTGAGAAACGGTGTGGTAATTCAAGTCGATGACAACATCGACGCCATCCGTATGGGTATGAACCCCGTCGTTGTGCAAATGGAGCGCGACGTGTCAATGCCGATGGAATACCAGCTCGACGTAACTGAAGAGCCTGTGCAGTCCGCCGGCAATGTGCTGCGATATCCGATGGGTCAGGGCATTGCTCTTGACTACACGGTGACCAGCACACAGATCAAGCAGAACCTGGTCCTCCGTGACCAGCCGTTCTTCGGTCAGGAATTCACTGGCTGGCTAGGTCTGCAGGAAGAAATGCTTCTTCCACACGGATACGCTGTCTTTGATGGCACCAGTCCTCTACAAGAGGGCCAGGTCATGAAGACAAGTGAGCACTTCGAAATCCGAAACGTAGAGACTGGTGAACTGCTAGTAACAGTTCCAGCACCTCTGGTTTACGATTCCGATCCAACGGCGCTACCTGCAATTGGTGAGTATTTCATCATGCAGATCGGTTCACACGTTCAACTAACCACCACGATTGACGCTGAGTGGCTAATGGACGAGAACCGCACTTACCCGGTCATGATCGACCCAACAATCGATGTGACGGCTTCAACGACCTATTACACCTACAAGTATACCTACAACTACGGTTGGACAACTCGCACATTCGAGCGAGCATACGCAACCACGTTCATTTCGTATACCTGCAAGGGATCTGGTAGTTCAGCAAACACTTGCACAAGTTCCTCTCGGTATTCAAACTACCAGAGAAACACAGTTCACCGATTCAACTTGGCTAACACAATGCCAAGCGGTGCAACCGTTACAGGTGTTGATTACGAGAACCACGTCGGTCGCTACCGAACAGGTTCCCGCAGCTACGAGGTTGCAGTCCTGAAGAGCGGCTCTTCACAGAGCAGCACAATGGTTGATCCGGCAAGTTACACATACAGTTCCGGTGTCTATCTACATCGATATTCAGCGAACTCTGCAGCATCGTCCAGCGCAACGACACTCAGTGACCCAGGTTACTACTACGGTTTCAACGCTGGAAGCATCCGTTCGATTACAATGAACTCGAACGGTGAATCCGATGTTCAAGATGCAATTGACGGCAATGGTGCAGGCACCAGTGGAAACATTCTGGGTCTCTCAGTTCGTGCATCTGGTAACTCGCCAATGTGGTATTGGTGCACTCAGAATGCATACACATACTACGGTTGCCAGAACAGTGCGGCATACAAGCCTCATCTAGAAATCACATACACTGGTGGTTCAGATACAACGGCTCCAATTGCAGAACACGCTGCATTCGATGGTAAGACCACTTACCTCGATGGTGCACGAACAATGTACATGAGCGCAGTCGACGCTAGCGGTGTCAACACAACCGCTGCAGGTAAACCCCACCTGTACTACCGTGTTGATGGCGGCTCGTGGACTGGCGTTGGTGCAAGCACAATCGGCACCTGTGTTGCAGGTCAGACTTGCAACTTCAAGGCGACAATCCCAGGCCAGACCGCTCCGGCGACTGGCACAACGACAGTCGATTACTACTGGGCATACCGCGACTCCCCTGCTCCACCTAACGGTGGTGTATCGGGTACTACTGGCACGACCCCTGCTGGTGGAACAGGTATCCCAAGCAACATGCAGACACACCCAAGTTCACCTTACAGCTACGAGATCGAATCGGTCGACAACGCAGCTGATGGTGACAACAAGTGGCAAGTCAAGGCAAGTGGATGGAACTCCTACTCGTATTACAGCGCACAGCGCTACTACGACTGGCAGTTGACCTACTACGAGCCAAGCCGCGAATATCACATGGAATACGACACATCCAGTTGTGGAACAGGATCTCTATCCTGCTTCAACAGTCAGGCTGTGCTCGACCTACGATATCGCCCATCGACAACCCGCGTTTGTACCTCGACATCCTGCCAATCGAGCATGGAGAAGGTCACAATGCCAGGCCTGAGCATGAACGCTCGCAACGGTCCTGGCTCTGACGTGATTTGGTACCACGATGGTAGTTCATGGGGAATCATGGGCTACGAGGTATCCAGTGGAAACGGCATTGAGCAGCCACAATCACAAGGCACAGTCTACACATCGTTAGACTACGGTAGCACTGATGACGGATATGTCAAGGTTGCAATTCCTGGTGACATCACCGGTTATTTCGGTTCGTTCTCATGGAACGCAACCTACAGCCTGAACAGTGCAAACCGCAACTTGTTCTGTGTGAACACGAACAACAACCCAATTATGTTCGTGCGCTCAACCTACACAGGTTCGACATACACCAACCCATGCTACGGTACGTACTACTACTACCGCTACAACTACGCATGGAACGGTTGGTCTAACCCAGGATACGACGGCAAGGTCGACAGCAGCTGGCAAGTCAACTCCAAGGTCAGTTCAATCAAGCCACAACCGGACACATTCCCACCGGAATTTGACCACCCTGGCTTCATGGACACCTATGTTGACACTGACCGAACGTTGTCGATGACGATCGGCGACGCTGGTGACCCACCAGTCGGTCTGAACACCAATGCAACAGACAATGGTGACGGCCTCATCGGTCCATACATGCAGTATCGTATCTACGACGCGGAAGCAGGTAGTTGGTCCGGCTGGACAACTCGAACCATGTCTCCAGACGCAGCTCGCAGTTCTTGTGAGATGGTCGCATGCACATGGTCGACAAGTATCCCTGGCACAGACCGCGGAAACACCGTCGAATACACACTACACGCTGTGGACGCGAATGGCAACTGGAACAACACCACTGCCTTCTCCTACAGCATCGGTACACCGACCAAGGTCTTCGTGATCGAGTGGCACGACATGACAGCTGGATTCAACTCCGGTTACAATGTCAACTATCAGGTTCGCCTGTATGATGTCACAAACGAAGTTGAGTTCGCGTATGATACGGGCAGCAATGCATACTACGATTACCAGTACATTGGCTTCCAGAACCCTGGTGCCAGTATTGGTGAGATGCTGCGCAATCGTGGACCAGGTTACATTGGCGGACAAAATCCGTTTGCCAATAACTACCGAATCGCAACTGATGGTAACGCGTATGGATACGAATCGTACGCTGCAGGAATGTCTGAGTTGTTCAACTACGACGAAGTCTTCACCGGCAGCAACAACGGTTACCCATACACCTACTACTGCACACGTTACTTCACAAGTTACCGTGGTGACTGCAGTGTTGTAATCGATATGCCAAACGACTTCGAGTTCGAGTACTTCGGCAGCACCTTCAACGGAACGCAGGGTCACAAGATCCACGCAATCCGCCACGGTGCAATGCAGTTCAGTACCTCAAGTTCAACCAACAGTGCACAGATGATGTCCTCCTCGTGGGGAACGACCATGCCAAGCCTGCCAAACTCAGGTTCGTATGTTCGTAACATCGACTTGGCACCATGGTGGGGCTACTACGCAGCGTACTACTGCTACTACAACTCTGGTTCAGAGTGCAGTATCCGAACAAAGATGATTCCATTCGATGGAGCAGGTATGGACGTTACAGCGGACATCACCGTACCAACGACTTGGGATATCGAGCAGAGCCCAATTCGTGTGAACCCATCCAACGGTGACTGGCTATCCGTCAGTGCAGATCTAACGATTATGCCTGGTGTTGAAGTTCAGATTGCTGAGGGTAAGGGTATGGCCTTCACAGGTGCTTGTAACAAGTTGACCATGGAAGGTAACTCGACATCCGAACCAGATGGACCAATCACAATTACCAACATGGGCACCAACTATGCGCAGGGTCTTGCATTCACCAACGGTGGATGTGCTGCAGGCACAGATGATCGCCACGTGTTTGAAAACGTGAACTTCGTGAACTTGACCACCGCCATCAGTGCGGGCAGCCGCAACGGCGCTGCACCACACTACAACGGCAACGTGGGCAACTTCACAATGAGTGACGTGACCTTCACAAACGTTGGAACAGCTATCAAGCACGGCAGCGGTCAAGGAACAGCCTTCGACCTGTCCGGTGTTGACATCAGCAACAGCGCAGATTCCTGTGTTGACCTGCCAGATGACGCAACGCTAACTTGGGTTGGCGGTTCGGCCACTGATTGTAACACGCACGCATACGCGGGCCAAGGTGCAGTCGTCACAGGCGATGGATCATCGGTTATGATGGAGAACGTCGACATCACTGACGCAGCCGTCAACGGTATCATCGGTGAGGCTGACAGTCTGTGGTTGTCCAACGTGACAATTGACGCAAGCAATGGCTTCTCATGGCAGCAGACCGGAACGGGTGTCGCCCAGACCGGAACTGCAAGCAGTGGTACTGATTTCTACGCATACAATGTAGACATCAACAACTACAACGCAGCCATGACTACCCACGCTACTGACAGCATCCACATTGAGGGTCTAGACAGTACTGGTGACTCAAGTGGTTACACCGTGACACCTGCTGGTGCAAGCAGCCCAGCGATTGGTGCCACTGGCTGGACCATGGACGGTCTCAGTGCTGATGGCGGCCTAACCATGGCACGCACACAGCCTGCCACCATGGACAACGTCGATCTTGGTGGTGCCATTCAACTATCTGGCACCGCACCAAGTTCAGACATGGTATCTGGTAGCACTGTTTCTGCTGAAGGAATCACCATCAATGGATGTGGTTGGAAGGTCGACATTCGCGACGTAACAATCGGTTCAGGTGGCTCCAACGGCGCTTGGATTAGTGCAAACTGTGCATCGTCTGCAAGCAGCAACGTTGTAACCGTCGCAGACGGAACAATGTCTGGTAGTTCGTCCAACAACAACTACGCGTACGCGCGCAACAGCGTGCTGACCGTGGCCGAGATGACCATGACTGGTATGACGGCCTGGGGTAGTTACGTTGCGAGCGCAGGCACCAACGGTGACATCCGCCTAATCGATGTGAACTTCGATGGTAACGACTGTCTTGACTCCAGCAACAGCGCCGACACCTCGGCCTGCTGGGTTGAAGCAGCATCCAGTTCCGCCAAGATTTACTTCGGTGGCACTGGAACTGTCTCAGTCTATCGTTCAGGTAACAGTGGTAACGCCATGCAGCCAAACCACAATGTTGCAGCATCGGTTCACGACAGCTCAGGCACAGAATTGTTCGAAATTGGCACCAGCGTAACTGATGCCTCTGGAGCAGCAAACGTCTGGCTAATCACGGATCTCTACGAGCGTGACAACACTGGTGCAACCAGTTCCTCGGCTACGTACACTGACCACACCCTCCGCGCAGCGGGTGGTGCAGGACAGAACGTCACGACGCCTACGGACCCATGGTACACAGCAGATCACAACCCTGATTTCCCTGGACAATCGGACCTACCTCTCGAGGTTGGAGCACACGTTTACCTCGCACTTGAGGCATTCCCGATGGACTTCGGTGGCGCAACGAAGGACTGTTCGTTCTTCAGCACCAACGATTCGGCTTCGTCTATGAATGGATACTACACCTACACACGTCAAATCATCACCTTGTCGACAGACATGGTGTTGGACGGATGTAACGTTCACCTCCAGGGAACATCCCTACGAATGAACGTCACATCGGGTAGCAACCCAACCATCACTCTGCGCAACGGTGCAGAGTTGCTCATCAGTGAGTGGGATGGCGACTACGGCCACATCAAGGCCCAGTCCAGTGCTTACCCATGGTCGATGGATCTTGCAGACGGTGGTCAGTTGACCATCGATGCAGGTTCAATCCGCGACATGAACGGTGGCCTAACGGTCGGCGACGGTGGTACATTGGAGATGCGCAACGCTTCGACTGCCTTCGGTAGTCCAAACGCTGCAGCAAGCACAGCAACCGTGGATGTTGACGGCGGAACACTGATCATCAACAACGCGCAGGTTCAGAACGTCAACTCTGGTGTTGGTATCCGCCTACACAACACGGCGGCAAGCAGCCTCTCAAACGTCCTTGTCAAGAACTCGGCAGTGGGCATTGAGGTAACTGATGCAGCACCAACGATTGATGGATTCACACTAACCGACAACACGGTTGGTATGTCTGTTGACGGTGGCATGAGCCTACCAACACTGTTCCGCTCGACAACACTGAGTGGAGAGTCCGCTGGTTGGACCACGCACGCGATTGACATTACTTCGTTCGCGAAGAACAACAACTACGTGCAAATCGGTGTCAACACTGTGTATGACGGTGGTAACTCGGACCCAATCTTCGGTTCGTACTACGCCAAGTACTTCATGACCACAGATCGCTGGCGAATCGCAGTCGATGACGGCAGCGGTTTGACCAACGTTACTGACTCGAGTGTGACTGGTTACTACCCATGGGGCAACAACGACCCAGCGGTAACAGCCGGAACCCACACCTACGATGGTGGTAACGGTGGTGCACCAGTTTGGGATTGCAACCTATACGGTTACCGATACAACCCAGGCGGTTCCTACCAGTATGCGTATTACTACTACTTCATCGCTTACGGCGGTGGAGCGTACACAAGCGCAGGCAGTTACAACATGGAGCCTAACGAATTCGGATTCCGAATGGAGAGTGCAGATGGAGTTACAGCGAACACCAACTACTACCCATACCACTTCTGGGCAAGTTACTGGCCAAGCTTCTACTATTCCGGAACATACGCTCCTCCTGAGGGCTTCAACGGAATGTGGGGCAGCTACAACGTCTGTCAAGACTACGCATATGGTCCAGTAACACCGAAGCCAGCCGGTTACCGAATCGCTTACCCGATCGTTGACACCAGCAGCGCAAACATCGACCAAGTCGTTGTTTACGTCGACATGGTTCACTACGGTGCTGACTACTTCCAGGACCGCCTAGACTTCACAGTCCGCGCGGCCAACTCGGTTACTGATCTATTGAACAAGGATTACAGCCGAGACTTCGGAACAGCAGACATCAGCAACGGTCAGATTACCGGTGCAGACACTGGTATCGAAATCGGTGGCGACCGCGCATCTGGCGACTTGAGCGACATTACCATCACCGACCCGGTGAATGAGGGTGTCCTCATCTCGGGCAGTGTTGGAGCAACCATGGACCAGATCACGGTTCAAGATGGTCGCTATGGTGTCCGAATGGGCAGCGCAGCGGGCGGTAAGTTGGCTCTAACCAACATGGACCTCGACAACCAGTCGCAAGACGGTATCGTTCTATCCAAGGAAATGTCCCTTGAGTTGAGTGGAACCATCCAGAACGCTGGTTACTGCGGTCTCAAGGTTCTCTCATCAAACGATGCAGATTGGGCGTTCGACGGCTTGACGCTGAACAACAACGCAGTCGGTATCACGCACGATGGTTCGGGAACCCTGTTCATGTCTGACACGAACATGGTTGGAAACACCGACGATGTCACGATGAGTGGCTCCGCACAAATGGAGTATCTCGAAGGTGACATCACCGAATCGAAGGTAACGACCACTGGTCAATCGCAGTTCACCCGTCTACGTGCATTGGATGTGCAAATCACCGCTGATTCAAGCGGCGTTGATGCAGCACCAGTCAAGATATTGGACGCTGACAGCATGGTCGTGGATTCAGGAACAACTGACTCCAACGGTGACGTTAACGGTATGTCTTTCATCACATGGTCCAAGGATGCATCCGGTCTAACGACCGCGAATCTCGCAGGCTACCAGTTGGTGACAATTGCAACCATTGCCTACACCTCTGGCTCGGAGATTGACGCACGCTATGCGATCAACACAATTTCGCTAAGCGACGCACCTGGCAACTCGGCAAACGCTGATTTGTCAACTTCAATCGACGCGCGTACGTGTTACAGTTACTCGACGACAAGCTATGACTTCCATGCACCGTGTACTGGACTGAACTACCGAAGTTCACGCACAGTCGATGGTGTCCTTGAGATTGGTTACTACAACTCACGCAGTGACATGACCAACATGGTGATCCAGATGGATACGCCATGGAACTATGCAGATATCGGAACTGGTGGACAATCGTTCAACGGCTCGACCATCTTCATTACTGGATGTTACAACAGTGAGGCTCGGATTTACCCGATTTATCCATACCAAGGAACCATCTACATGGATGACACAACTGTCATTGCAATGTGTGATGAATCTGGAAACAAGGGTGCAAGCAGCTTCCGTATTGGATACTCGGGCACCTACAGTTACGGTAGCTTCAAGATCAACAACACGGAATTGCTTGGATTGAAGACAATCGCAACAGGTAGTGGTTACTACATGAACAACGGTGACCTCGAAATTACCAACAGCCTGTTGGTTCACTACGAGTCGTCCACCAACGTTCGCTCGTCTTCGATCTTCTACGATGACATGTGTATCCAGACCTCTGGATTCGATGACGTAGAAATCTCGGGCAACACGATGGTTGACTGTGGTGTTGGTGTATTCGTACCCAACAACTTCTACGCGGTATCTACCTACTACGGTGGTAACGGCCAGAACAGACTGGATGTCAGTGACAACACAATCGTTGACTGTGTCAACCTCTGTATGTGGTTCTACATCGGTGCAAACTCGCACGATGCAGAGTTCAACGGCAACACGATTGAAGGCACTCCGCCACGATATGGTGTTTACAGCCAAGACAGCACATTGTTCAACGTCGAAATTGATGGTAACACAATTTCTGCTGACAACCCGGTCTACATGCGTGGTGCACGAGAGTGGACAATCACGAACAACGACATCACAGGGATCAGCAATGCCGCTAACGCATGTGTCTATGCGCTAAACGGACATGGTGATATCAGCGGCAACACTTGCACTGATGCAGACGGTGGTATCGCAATCAGCGGTATCCGAAGTGGCAACGACGTCCACATTGAAGACAACTCGATTGGCTTCACAGCAGGTCGTCTACCCACAAGCGCTGTCGGTATCTACCTAGACAGTTGTGGATTGGATGAGGTCTTCATGGCAAACAACGTGGTCTCGACAGTGATGAACGCTGTCAACACCGATGGCTGCACAGTAACTGACAACGGTTCAGTCTACCAAGGTCTTGGTGGCGGCGCAGGCCGTGTCCACAACGTCGACATGGACCAGAGCACCTTCACCCCATCACACCTAACCGGTGTGTGCACAGGTGACTCGGTGCGCTGGACTTCGCGCGCGTATGGTAGCACAAACACACCACACACGACGACATCCGATGCAAACCAGGCTGAGAGCTGGGACAGTGGAACGATGAACCTCGGTTCGTCCTTCGTTCACCAGTTCACCAACGTGGGCAACTTCACCTACTACAGTACGACAGCACCGACCATGACTGGATCGGTGAATGTTGCAGACTGTTCAGGTAACAACCTACAGACAACTGGAATCGACGTCCTCGGTGGCGGCGATGACATCACTCTGAACGGTGTTGTAGTCTCCGGATACGGTCTTGGTCTTGCCATGGAAGGTGGCGATCTGCACATGGCAGCTGGAACCACCATCCTCGGTGACGCAACAGCTGTTGAAGTGACAGACGTCGACGTTACAGTGAACGGTGCAACAGTTGCAGCCAACGCAACCTACGGTGTAGGTCTAGATGTTGTCTCCAGCAGTGGTAACCACGACCTTGACATGACCGGACTATCGGTCAATGCAGCGGTCGGTGTTCTTGCTGACGGCCACGAAAGCTTCCGCTGGAATGGCGGTGTTGCAATGGGCCACACGGTTCTGAAGACCATCAGTGGCGCTTCTGGAACCATCGAGAACATGTCGGGTATCTACAACTACAACCACCCACAGTTTGGACCAATGGACATCCCACTACCGTGGGAGACAACCTACTCGTGCTATGATGCAACTCCAGGTTACGTCATGAACAACTCGGGTAGTTGTGGTGGTGTTGCAACCCAAATCAATGCAGGTCCGTTCTCAACAGTGACCAGCATCGGTAACGGTGTACTCAACAACGGTTCGATGATCAGTCCATTCATGCCAAGCAAGTTGACTGTCGATGCAGACGCAATTGTCCACGAGGGTAACCTCCTAGACTTGACCGTCCTACACATGGGCAGCCCAGCATCGGATGTTGGACTATACATCCGCAGCCTTGCTATGGCAACGAACCTCGCTACCGGCGAGCAAGTTGCTGTGCCTGGTGGACGTGCAGAGTATGTCAGCCCATCGTGGCGAAGCAGCCCTGGCCGAACCATCACCGTTGACGGTATCCTTTGGGATTGGCTCGGCACAAACATGCTGAACGAAGCTGACGACATGATGCCAGGTGCAGTTGCTGTTAACGCAACCACACAGGCGCACATGCGCGTAACATGGGATTCGAACTACATGTTCGTTGCACTCGTGGGTCCAACCTTCGTGAGCACGGACGGTCTGTTCTACCTTGACACAGCACCAGGCGGCTCAGCCACTGGTGACATGTGGCACTCACAGCACACTCTGCCAATCAAGGCAGACTACATGCTGTGGATGGAGGATCTCAACAACTGGGGTCTACGCAAGGTCATGCCAACAGGTAACTGGGTCGATGTAACATCGAGTTGCCCACAGATTACTTCGTACATCTTCATGGGTAACCCATACACGACCACTCCAGTGAGTGAGTTCCGTATCCCATGGTCCTGCCTAGGCAGCCCGACTGAGGATGTTCGCTGGATCGCTATGGTCCAGTGGGATTCACCATTCGGTCAGGATGGACAAGTTGCAGGTGTGTTCCCAGAACAGCCGTTCAACGGAACAACGACCTCCGGTCAGACCTTCGGCACATTCGGAAACTTCCACCTAACTGGAGGCGACCTCGCTGATGGAACACTGGACTCGCACTTGTTGCTACTACGAAGCTACGTAGGCACAGGCACCGCTCCAGGTGACCCACACGCATACCAGATTCTGGTCAAGGTCCGCAACGCGGAAGGCGACTACTGGGACTGGGACGACTCCGTCGCACCTCTGGTGATGACGACGAACCAGGATATCACAATCGATATCATGCGAGCCAAGCCGATTATCGAGAACTTGGTAGACGTATCATACGATGAGGATTCGGGATCGCACACGATTACGCTGACCGACAAGGGAAGCGACTATCAGGATGCAGCCGGCGACCTAACGTGGTCTGTGACAGACGCTTCGACGAACTCGCACAGTTACCCGACACCGTATGACTACACGCTGAACGGCCAGACACTGGGCATCGACACGCTCGAGAACCAGTTCGGTGGTCACCGCCTACAGTTGACGGTGACTGACAGCCACGGTCTAAGTGCAACACAGACGATGGAAGTCGGTATCTGGAACGTCAACGACGCACCAGTGATCTGTAACACGAACCGCTTCGACTGCATGCCAGTCTTCTACGATGACGGTGACGGTAACCTGAACGTCCACGATGAGAACTTCAACGGTCTCATCACCAAGGAACTCGGTGACACGTCCAACGCAACTCGCTCGTACATTGTCGACATGGCAAACGAGCAGTCGCAGACTGACTGGAACAACGAAGCAGTACCACAGGTCTACACATGGACTGAGGATGAGGGCGAGAATTGTGTGCCGTTCTCCACAGACATCGTGTCGAACGTGCTCACGATTGCAGAGAACACCGCCAACGAGGCTGGTGGCAACTGTGACATCGTTCTCAGCCTGACTGACAACGCTAACGCGAACGCAGAAGCAACTGATGTGACGGTGAACTTCATTGTGAACCCAGTCAACGATCAGCCTGAGATTAAGGACTTCGATGTGAACTCGAACGTCTTTGTCGAGACAGCAAACGGTTCGATGCAGCTTGATTGGTTCTGGGATGTCATGGAAGACGACGAGGATGCCAACAACTTGACTTGGGATCTAAGCCGCCTGATGGCAGACAACGACCACCCAGTCGAACAGTTGACTTGGTCAGTCGAAGAGACCTCATTGTGTGCTTACGAGAACTACTTCTCGATTACAGTAGACAATGACGCTGACACGATTGCAATCGACCTGATTGACGATGCAGCAACCGATGCTCCAACCTCGGAGATCGACTTCCTGCAGGACGCTGACAACGATGGTGTCGCCGATGGTGGTATCCACCAGATGCAGCCTGCAAGTGGTGTCTACTGTACTGTCTACCTATGGATGCACGATACGCCTGAGGCGCCAAGTCACATCGACTACTCTCAGAGCGCATCCGGTGTCTATGAGCAGCGAAGTATCCGTGAGACGGTCTACATCCGTGTGATCAACACACCAGAAGCACGACCTGACTACCACTTCGATGAGGCATACAACGGTGATGGCTTCAACTGGCAAAACATTGACGCGGTTCTACCAGGAACACGTGTGCCAGTCAAGATGGTGATGACCAACTCTGGAGATGACCCAAGTCTGTACAACTACGGACACGATGTGCAGGTGCGCTTCTACGCGGACGACAACCCAACGCTGATTCAGGACCAGGTAACACTGTCCTGGGACGCAGGTGAAGTTCCGGGCGTTGGCGAAACTGTGACCGTCACAGGATACGTCACTCTGAACAACCCGACTGAGGAAGTTCGAGCGTTCCTTGAAGTGCGCACAATCAACCCGCACACCGATGACTACATCGACAACTCAATCCGCCGACCGGCGCTTGAAGAGTTGAACTGGGACAACAACAACCTCACCAATGAGGATCTACCACAGATGGTGCGCCTACGCCCAGCAACTTCGGTTGCAAGCTTCGCACCAGGTCTTGTGGCAGTGAGTCTGGTCGGTGCCTTCGTTGGTGCCCTCCTCATGAAGTCTCGCCAAGAGGAAGATGAAGAGGTACTCATGGAGTCACTATCAGGTGATGATGAGGCAGTCAGCCCAGTGATTGCAACGATTCTACTCGTTGCGATCACTGTGGTCCTGTCCGGTGTGATCTATGTCTGGGCTCAGAGCCTAGCATCGGATGCAGGCGGAAAGGCAACACCTCGTCTGACCTTTGATTCGGAAGCTGAGGTTGGCGGAGATATCCTATACTGGAATATCAACGTAATGAGCCACGACAAGGAACTAGCTGCTCAGGCAGTCTACGTAGTCGTTCAGTGGACAGATGCTGCAGGCACAGTCCAAAATGTGCGTACCAGTCTGGCCAATCCAGATGGTGTCTACGGATTCGCTCCGAGCACCAGCCCAGAATTGGTGACCTACAAGGATAACATCAACTGTGCAGTGGATTGTTCCGCAGGATTCGGAGCCAACGATGAGGTTCGAATTCGAATGGTAGACCCAGCGTCTGGTGAAGCGATCGAAAACGCACAGGTTACACTGCAGTATGCACCTGATGGTGGCACAGCAGTCATCCTGATGACGTTCGCAGCCCAGTACAACCCGCCAAGCATGAAGGCGACTTACTGAAGCTGATTGAGAGATAACCACAGGGGCCACCCGAACGGTGGCAGAGTGGGGCGCCTTCGGGCGCCCCCTCTGAGCCCCCACTCCGCTTCGGCGGAGTGGGGTCCTTGCTCCCATTCCTTCTTGACCGAGCACCCCTTCGTCGGTGCATCCCGGTGTTCCAATGTCGATTAAGGCCGTTTGTTTCGATTGTGATGGTGTCTTGATTGACACCATATCATCGTGGCGAATCATCCACGAACATTTTGGCACAAATAGTGGGGAAATGCTGGATCGTTTTCTCCGGGGGGAGGTTTCTGACGCAGAATTCATGGCAGACGACATTGGTTTGTGGAAGAGTGTGAAACCTCGTATTCATCGAGACGAATTGATGCGATGTTACCAGGGCGTCAAATTGATGACCGGGGCTAGGGAACTGGTCGAGGCGCTACAGGCTCGTGGAATCATTGTTGCAATCGTTAGTGCAGGGGTTGATCTCCTCATAGGGTCGATTGCGAAATTGCTCGATGTTGACGATTGGATCTCCAATGGTTTCCGTTATGATGAAGATGGATATTTGTTGGATGATGGTGAGGTCAGAGTTCCTGCTCATCACAAGGATGCGATGGTTGCTAAGTTGGTCAGAATTCACAATTTAGAACCCTCTGAAGTCGTTAGTATCGGAGACAATCACACGGATTTGAGCATGAGGATTCCTGGTTCAGGATTTATTGGATTCAATGGTCAGAAACAAATTGCAATCGATGGTTTCGCTGCTGCTGGTGTCCCTCACGTCCAGGAAAAGGATTGCCGTTTGCTTTGGCCACATCTCTTCGAAGGTGAGCCATTCCCCGCCGTAGGCGGGGAATGAGTCAAAGGTATGATGGTCACGTCAGTTGACAATGGAGTGGCGCTGTTTCCCTCTGTTCCTCGCGTTGATTCTTCTGTTGCCAACGACGATTTCGGCGGCTGAAGAAGAATCTCAAATCTCATTGGAAGTGTGGCATTCATTTGCAGCCGAGAGTCAAGAAGAGGCTGCTTTCCTTGATGCAATCAGTCAATTTGAATCGAGCCATTCCCACATTGATGTCGAAGTCACAGGGGTGCCTTTCGGAGATATTGATCAATTGTATCTCACCGCAGCCCAAGGTGGAGAGGCACCAGACATTGTTCGCCTTTCCAGCGATCAATTGGGTGAAATCGGCGAAGTTCGAGTTGACGGCTACCCTCTACTAGAGGACCTCCGCCCTCACCTCACGCCATCCGATCGAGCCATCTTTGACAGCAAAGCGCTCCAGTCGATGCGATACGGCGATGCACTGTATGGAATCCCCGCCAGTCAGGACTGCCTTTCCTTGCTTTACAATCGAGCGCTATTTGATGCAGAGGGGATTGCTTATCCAAATGAAAATTGGACTCAACATGACATGCTCTCTGCAGCCGAAAATCTGACTCAGGGCGATGTGTATGGTTTGGCGGTTCCGACCAAGGTTGCTTACTGGTGGTTCCCATTCCAAACTGGATTTGGTGGAAACCTGTTCGATGAATCTGGTAATTCGACCCTTTCATCGAACGGAAGTGCCCAAGCTTTGGAATGGTATCTTTCCCTAGAACAGGTGCATGGTGTCGTTCGAACTGGTACAGTCGGCGAGACAATGGAATCTCAATTCATTCAATCTGAAGCGGCCATGATTGTCGATGGTCCTTGGAATTGGGCCACATATGAAGCAGGCCGCCTCGACGTGGGCCAAACTCTTCTTCCAATCATCGAAGAAACTGGGTTGCGTTCTTCACCCCTTGTCACCTACAAAGGATGGTCCGTTTCCAAGCAAAGTGAGCAGAAAATCGCATCAACCAATCTGGCTTTATTCCTCTCATCACCTTCGATTCAGAAGATGTTCGCTCTCGATACGATGACGATGCCTACAGCGATTGAAACCGCTGCTGATCCAGATGTGGTAGCAGACCCGGTCCTATCTGGATTCCTTGCACAAGCTGAGGTGGCTACCCCTGCACCTACAACACGAGCCATGTCGATTGTTTACGGTCCACTAGGTACTGCCTTCGAGCAGGTCCATGGGGGAAGTGCAAGTGCTCAAGAAGCGCTCGAAGGAGCCGATGCGGAGATGGAAAACCTCCTTTCCTCACAATCGACCTCTGAGCCATTTCCATTGTCGCCAGGATACAGAACCATCGACATCACCGTTCCAGTGGATCCTTTGGCAATATCTTACCACATCTTTGTGGACAACATCAGCCATTCCTCACTACTAGTTGGTGGAGATGGAGCGGAGGGTGTAGGCTACGATTCTTGCACATCTGCAGGTACTGAACTTCAGAGGGTGAATGACATTCCAATCGTCCCCCAATCAGCTGGAAATTGGACATGTGGGCTGACGGGAATGATTCCTGATCAAATACACCACATACAGATTTTCGTCGATTATGGTGGCAGTGCAGAACCGTCTCTTCATTTCTCGATGAACGCCTCAACATCGGTGGGTGACATATTGCCGCCTCCTCCTGACACGAGCCCAATTCTATTCGCAATCGGTTCCATCTTGGTCTCTCTGATTGCGGTGTTGGCCATATTACGGTGGAGAGATGCAAAGGCTGGTCGACATCGAGGAAAACTCGCGCACGCTTACATCGCACCAGCATTGATCGCTCTCGCAGTGTTGACATTCTATCCTGTAATCTACGGAATTTGGTTATCATTTACTGACGCCGACCAGAGTCATTTGGGCGACAATACATGGATTGGACTAGACAATTTCGTCACCGTTCTTGCATCGTCAGGATTCCTTCGAGTGACGCTGTTCACGCTCATTTGGACTGTGACAAATGTGGTTGCACACGTTGCAATCGGTCTAGGTTTGGCCCTTGCCCTTGACAACCCCCATGTTCGTGGACGGGCAGCATATCGCACAGCCCTCTTGCTTCCATGGGCGATTCCATCGTATATTTCGGTCCTCGTTTGGAAAGGAATGTTGCAACCTGAAGGCCTGATAGATTCTGTTCTAGGGACTGATTTTGAGATGCTTGCAGATCCGTCTGGGGCGAAAACTCTGGTCATTCTGGTCAATATTTGGTTGGGTGTTCCATTCATGATGATGTCACTGAGTGGGGCTATTCAGGCTCTACCACGTGAAATGTATGAGGCTGCAGACGTCGATGGCATTAGCCATTGGGACCAATTCAAACATCTCACACTTCCCAATCTGAAAAGCGCGATCGTTCCGCTAAGTCTTCTCGGATTCATTTGGACATTCAACATGTTCAATGTCATCTATTTGATGACAGACGGTGGACCGAATCTACGATTTGGTGAACCGGGTGAAACCGACATTCTGATCACATACGTCTATGATGTTGCCTTCCGCGATGGAGCCTATGGCGTGGCTGCGGCTTGGTCGGTTGTCATCTTCCTCATGCTCGTAGCCTTTTCTTGGGTCTACATGAAACGAACCAATGCGACGGAGGCGAGCGCATGAAGTCTCTTTCACAACGGTGGTATGAACCACAGGAAATCTCTACGCTGCGGCTATGGTTACCCGTCGCAGTTGGTGTGAACCTCCTCCTCTCAAGCATCGAATGGATTCGCAACGATTCATTGGCCTTGCAACTTTCATTGCTTGGAGCATCTGCATTGTTCGTGCTTTGGTTGGTTCTACCAGATGGCGAACAGATTTGGAAGCGAGATGTGGCCATGGGTAAAGCCGGTCTCGTCTTGATTATCGGCGTCATTCACTATGCGGCTGGGATGAGAATGGCCATTGATTTGTGGTCTACATTATGGTTGATTGGACCCGCCCTTCTTGCGCTGTGGTGGTTATCATCTCCTGTGATTTCAGCTTGGGCCAAAGGGTCATTATCAGTACAGGGTGCCGAAGATGGGCTTGCTAGAAATAAGCGCATAGCACCACGTTTAGGGGCGTTTGGATCCCACATTTTGTTGATTCACGCAGTCATGCTTGTCCTCATCCCCGTATTGTGGATTCTCGATGTTGCGATGTCACCCGGAAACATCCTTGGGGGTGACATAGGCGTCTCCGATTGGACCGGTGAACACTTCACAAAGATGCTCGCTGGCGATTCGAGTTTCTGGATCTGGATGCGCAACTCATTGATTGTCAGCCTAGGGACGACATTGATGGGACTCGCACTTGCAGTTCCAGCCGCATACGCATTCAGCCGATTCCGATTTTCGGGACGCGAAGGGTCCATGTTCGCCTTCTTACTGGTTCAAATGTTCCCCGGAATCATCATTCTCGTGCCTTACTTCATGGTCATGAAGTCACTTGGTTTGTTGAATACCAGTATTGGTCTCATACTCGCATATTCAGTGACAGCATTGCCACTTTGTGTTTGGATGTTGAAGGGCTTCTTTGACACTGTTCCCAGAGAACTCGAAGAAGCCGCTCTTCTCGATGGGTGTAACCAATTCCAAGTTTTCTGGAAAGTCATCCTACCACTTTCACTTCCGGCTGTGGCCGTCACGGCCTTGTTCAGTTTCTTAGCGGCATGGAACGAATATCTTCTGGCGCTAACATTCAACACTTCAAATGACATGTATACGCTTCCAGTGGGCCTTGCTAGCCTGATTTCATCCACAGGTCAAGCGTGGGGTGATTTCGCTGCGGCCTCTCTTCTCGTCAGCATTCCAGTGGTGATTTTATTCATCGTTTTCCAGAAATTCCTGATTCAAGGTCTAAGCGCAGGGAGCGTCAAAGGGTGATACAATGGTCGAAGTACGATATGAAAGTGTAACAAAGCGATATGAGAACGGGTTCGAGGCTGTCAAGAATCTCGATCTCGAGGTGAACGATGGTGAATTCCTCGTCCTTCTCGGACCGAGTGGTTGTGGAAAATCCACGACATTGAGAATGCTTGCAGGTCTTGAAGACATCAGTGAAGGCAACATCATGATCGATGGTGCCAAAGTGAACGATTTACCACCGGGGGCACGTGGTTTGGGCATGGTTTTCCAATCGTATGCACTGTATCCACACATGTCGATTGCCGAGAATCTCTCCTTTGGTCTACGCATGTCCAAAGGCGAGGACAGGTTGTCAGACGAAGAGATTGTCAGGAGAGTCCAGGAGACTGCCAAACTGATGGAATTGGAAGATCAATTGGACAAGAAACCCAAGCAACTCTCCGGAGGGCAGCGCCAACGTGTGGCCTTGGGAAGAGCTCTCATTCGACAACCGAAAGTGCTGCTCATGGATGAACCCCTCTCTAATTTAGATGCAGAATTGCGACACCAAATGCGTGCAGAAATCCGCCGTCTGCATGAGACACTTGGAACCACAACGGTCTATGTCACCCACGATCAGATTGAAGCGATGACATTGGCCGACCGTATCGCCATTCTTGATGGAGGGGAATTACAACAACATGGCGCTCCGTTGGACGTTTACAATCATCCCGCAAATGATTTTGTCAAGGGATTCCTGTGCAAACACATAGACGAAATAGTTGAGACTGCAAACAACCTCTTCCCGAAGGAGTGAGACACATGCGAAAGGCGATTTTGTTGGTTGCATTGCTTGTTGCATCGACACTTCCCGCTTACGTATCTGCAGATGATGACCCCGTTCGAACACGCCAAACCTTGACGGAATTTTCGTGGTCAGGAAATGCCTCCTCCGTACAAATTTCTGGCGAATGGGACGATTGGTTGGTTCGCACCGATTTACTCGAAGATGAGGGCGAATGGTCTGTTTCACTCGATCTTGAGCCCGGAATGTACTGTTACAAGTTGATTGTCGATGACAATTGGATTTTTGATCCAGCCGAACCTTATCGAGGATATTGCGGCGATTTTGAGAACAGCATAGTTCGAGTCCCCGATGCCTCCAAGCCGATGTTTACACACAGTATTGAGAATGAATTGCTAACAGTTCTCTGGCATGCAGGTTTAGGTGGTGGCGCTCCGGAATCGACCCCATTCGCACTGGCCACTGGACTGTGGGATGAATCCACATGGACTTGGACTCTTGATTTGAGCAATTTACCCGATGGCAAGAACACATTGCACATTACTGGCGAGGATGTGGATGGCAATGTCGCTGAAGATTTGCTCTTACCGATTTGGAATGGTCCAATGGCCGATTTTGTATGGGAAGATGCCCTGATTTACATGATAATGACTGATCGTTTCGTCAATGGCGAAGAGGCAAATGACCCCGAACCAACCAATGCATCTGAAGGAGCAGATTGGCAAGGTGGTGACTTTGCAGGTGTAACCCAAATGATTCAATCTGGCTATTTTTCAGACCTTGGAGTTAACGCACTTTGGCTGACACCATTCAACACGGGTGCCAGCGGAACCGGGCTTGCAGGTGACGATGAACATCGAGTTTCAGCATATCACGGGTATTGGCCGATAGCGGCCAGAGAAATTGACCCAAGGTTGGGTACAGAGGCCGAATTGCATACACTAATCGATTCAGCCCATGCTGCTGGAATCCGAATCATGGGTGATTTCGTCATCAATCATGTTCACGAAGACCATCCATATTACTCCGACAACCCCGAATGGTTCAACGAAGGTTGTCTGTGTGGAGAGGCGAACTGTGGTTGGACTGAGCACCGCCTCGATTGTATGTTCCGACCATACATGCCCGATGTCAATTGGCGTGAGCGGAATGCCAGTGAGCAATTCATTGCCGATGTGATGTGGTGGATGGAAACTTTTGATCTCGACGGAGGTCGCCTAGATGCTGTCAAACACGTCGATGATTTGGCGATTACAAATCTCGCTGTGCGAATCAATGAGCGCTTTGAAACGGCGGGAACCGATTATTTCCTCAAGGGCGAGACAGCCATGGGTTGGGCTGGTCATTCATTGGAAGACAATGCTGATGAATACGGTACCATCAATCGATATATTGGGCCAAACGGGTTGGACGGTCAAGCGGATTTCGTCTTGTATCACGCGGTCGTAGACAATGTTTTCACATCTGGGAATATGGATTACCAACACCTCGATTTTTGGACCAATCGAAGCCAAGATCAGTACGTAGAGGGTGCCACTATGGTGCCTTTTGTGGGTAGCCATGATGTGCCTCGATTTGCCAGCCGTGCCGATTCAGGAACGGCGGATGAATGGAATCAGTGGGTCGAGGACGGTCTTCCCGGCCAACCCGGTACCGACGAGCCTTATGCAGCAGCATTGCAAGCTTACACTTGGTTGTTGACAACACCTGGCGCGGCAGCGATCTATCAAGGGGATGAATACGGCGAATATGGTGGTGCAGACCCCGACAATCGTCACATGCTACGGGGTGCCACTGATCTAAACGAACGAGAGATTTCCCTTCAAGAGAACATCAGCGCTCTCGGTCAGTTGAGATTACAATCCGAAGCACTTCGACGAGGCACATACTCATCTCTAACCAGCGATGTTGACACGATTGCTTGGTCGATGTCAACTGAGTCTGACGAAGCAATTATCGCGATGAATCGGGGTATTACGGAGGTTGATTTTGATCTCGATTTGGATTGGTTTGCAAACGATTCTTTGAATGAAATTCACATGGATTCGGAGCACCGATTTACCTTAGGGGCCCACAGTGTAGCGGTATTTTTGAAACCGGAACCTGTTGTCATCATACCAGATGAACCCGATGGCCATTGTCTCATCCTTGACAATCTCAGCGTCAATCAAACACTATACATCACAATCGATTTGGTCAATACCTGTGATTTCGGCCTCCATTATCCCGGTGTGAATGCCACAGCGGATCACCCTGGTGTGACAGGTTTCTTCGATGGACTCGAATGGTACTACGGTATCTCTGGCAATGAAACATATTCCCACCAATGGCAACTCTCGCTCGATTCTTCCGTACCGAATGGTACAGTGGTCACTCTCACCTTTGAAGCGGGCTTGCTTTCGTGCGGCCCTGATGGTTGGCACGATTGTCCGAATTCAACCCTACAACACATCTTCACAGTAGTGTGGCCAGATCATGGAACAAACGAGACGGGGCCGGACCCTGAGCCAGAACCCGAACCTGAGCCAGAACCTGAGCCAGAGCCGGAGCCGGAGCCGGAACCGGAGCCGGAGCCGGAGCCAGAGCCCCAACCAGAGCCCCAACCAGAGCCCCAACCAGAGCCGGAACCCGAACCAGAGCCGGAACCCGAAATTGATCCACCTGCCGCAGATAATA
>CALCEF010000301.1 GCA_937901365.1 uncultured euryarchaeote
GACGATCCTTGACTGCATCGACCTGAGTTGTAATCCCTTGGGTTAATCGCGAAAAGCGCTCACCCAATGCGATTTTCTGTGATTCCGACATTGCCTCTGGAAGAGATGGTTCAGGTTCTGAAACCTCGTCCTCATCCTCTACGAGGATGAAATCGTCGGACTCGTCCATGAGGCTGCGAAAGGAGGGGGGGGTTTGAACCTCGCTATTGCGGTATGCAGGAATATAACTTTGTTGAATTTTCCAATTGGAAAATTAATTTTTCAATTGGTGCAGGGGGCAGGATTCGAACCTGCGAAGCGCTTGACAGCGGATCTTGAGTCCGCCCCCTTTGACCACTCGGGAACCCCTGCGAGGAACCGACGACCAGATTCTTGGTGTTCATTCTTCCTCTTCATCGACGTCCTCCAATCCAGGAGGCATTGGGGGTGGAGTTTCATCTGGGAACTCAGATGGAGGCTCTGGCCAATCCCCCTCTTCGTCATCCCATTCCCCATCTGTTTCTTCTTCATCTCGGAGCCACAGTAGTGCGATTCCGAAGCCTAAGGCTGTGCATACAAGAATGAGGAAACTGACAACCATTGGCCCATCACCAAATACACGTTCAAACCAACTTAGACTTGCTCCTTCTTCACGAATTGGTGGAAGGTCGATGGGTAAGCGAGATGATTCATTTTCATCGAGGACAATATAGACTTGTAAATCACCCTCCCGCCATGCTTCAAATTGGAAAGTTACGAGTGTTGCTTGCCGTGGGTCTAGGGTGATATTTTGATTACCCAAATCAATGATCTGAATATCCATATTCGGTCTGGTTTCCCAAGCCCAAAGTCCCACGGTTAGGTTCCCCTCCAAGTTTCCAAGGTTATTTATTCGAACATCTACACGAATATTTTGGCCAACTTCAGGAGCTGGTGGATGTACCCAAATAGAAAGTAGTTCAGGGGTAAAATGCATCACTTCTAATGCTGGAATACGTGGATACTCATCTGTTCCTGGGCCCTCCAGTGCATTGCCGGCCAAATCCTGACCCTCGACCCAAACCAGCAACAGGTCGCCGGGTTCCATTTGTGTGATTGGAGTGAAATCGACGTAAGTGGAGTAGACCCACGATGAATCTGAATGGACACCTAAACCCATGTCTACTTGGCCTTCAGAGCCAATAATATCAATTCCATCACGGCGATATTTCCAATGTAGTTCTAGAGTTTGATCGCCCATTCCGCCTTCGTCTTCAACTGTGAAGGTAACTAATTGATTGGTCAGATAATCGGATCGAAGTTGAATGAGGCTTGTTGATTGGAATTCAATCACTGGTGCCACATTATCGATTGCGACTTCAAATGCCATATCTGGCAAACTCGAATTGAAATCACTCTTGTTTGCTAGACCGAATTGAACCCAGTGTATGGGCCCGGGCCAATTTCCAATCTCAAAATCGATCGTGGCACTAAACCCAACACCAGCAGATTCGTGCAATTCTGAATAGGGGTTAGCACCCCCTTCAATCACGACTTGAATCATTGAAGAATGTGGTAAATGGATGGCAAGTGGTGCATTTGTTTCCCTGTGGGATACTGACGCTTGCAAATACATTGAATCTCCGGGTTGCAGGTTGAGTCTGTGTTCATATGCTGGCATTGAAGGCACAGTCAAATCTTGTACCTCATCGACATTCCATCTCAAACGATTATCCAATGCCCACGCTAAGTGTTCCAAATTTGTCGCACCGCTAGAAACCAATTCACCGTCCTCAATCATACGGAGTGATGGAATCCATGCCCCCTCCAACCAAGTTTCAGGGGCATGGTAATCGATGGCGAAGAAAATGGTGACACGGTAGGCGTCGTCTCCAAGTGATTCTGTTGCAATATCTAACGGAACGATTGACGTGTCACCGTCAGTAGTCAATAGTTCCTGTAGTGGATAATATTGGATTATTCCTTGTCCGTCTCCAGAGACATCTAATTCGATTAAATCGATAGAATTGAGGCCATTGCCATCTTGGAAAGTGAATGAAAAAGAGTGTTCAATGCCTTGCAGTAAAGCCATGTCTTCATGGCGATCTAATGTAATCGAAGGCAAAGACACTTGGGTTGGCTGTTGAGTTTCAATCACCATTGTCGCCAAATCGCTGTCAAATCCAGGTCCACCCGCATCGGAGTAAGAAAATCCTGCATAGTCACCACCTTCTATGTAACATGATATTCGATCCCCATCATCCATACCAGCAATGCTCACAGCTGGGAAATCAACTCGAATAGAGCCGCGAGGGACTCCCCCGAGGAATTGCATTGACTCGCCATACTCAATCTCATCAGGTATGCCATCTTGATCAGCATCATCGTAGGTTTCAAACCAGCATCTCAAATTCACGAAAGATTGCAATAATTCTTCATCATGAACTTCAATCCAGAATGGAACGGTTCGGTCTGGAGACAAGATGTTGCCATCGGCCAATTGGCCCCCTTCAGGAGTATGAATCATCAATGGACCAAGGGTCGGTTGTTCCGAGTCAACCTGAATATCCACCGATAATGTGCCACCTGAGGCATCCTCCGCACCAAATGTAGACGTGCCTGATGGACCGATTTGCAAAATCCATGGTGATATTGATACATTTCCTTTCTCATTAGGCAAGACTATGCTTGCGTCAAAATAGCCTTGATTACTACTAGTACCAATCGATTGTAGCGTGCCGTTGTTCGTCTCAAGTTCCAAAGCGACGCGATAAGCATCTGCCGAGGGGTGCTGATTTGCTTGCCCCTCAAATCTCACGACTCCAGTAACATCGATGGTGGAACCTGCTTTCGCGTGGAGCGGATATCTTGCATCCCACGTATTTGACAAAAGACGAGATTGCTCATCCCTGACTTCCCAAGAGATTACTTCCAAATCGTTCTCCATCGCTTGGTGATTTGAGCCCCCAATCATGGCATGCCCTGGACCAAGGGTGAATCCATCGGATTCTATTGCTTCAGCCAATACTCGAATCCAATCTTGGTCATCAAAGGCCCAATTGGTCCGGAAATGCCACTCGATTTCGTATGCATCGTGGCTCACAAACTGGACATTGGCCGTCTGAAGATACATCTGCTCTGAACCGAAGATCTGCGTAGCAATTGGTTGATCTGATAAATCTTCAATATGGACTTCAATATCGATTCCTCCACTGGATTGTAGACGTAATATGGCCGCATCTAACAGGTCTCGATCAAAGAGATGAGTATGATGGCTTACAATTGTCACATTTTCATCAGGCACCATGGTTCCACCCGGTACAGATGTGACCTCGTTGACAATTCGTTGAGCATGTGATATGGACCCTGAAAGGGCAACACCACCCTGATCCGCTTCTAGGATAATCGGTATCTGTAAATTACCAGAACTAATGATTGCTGAGCCAGTACCATTGATCGCGTCTGATTGGATTGATCGAAGTGCTTGTCCTAATCCTGTAATCGAATCTGTGGATTCCCATGAAATGGCCATACCGATGAAGTTGAAAAATTGTGAATCTGATTGATTTTGAATTGTGGCCGTTGGATATGGTAGAATTCGGATTTCTCCGGCTTCCATCGAATCATGTATTCCATTTGCCCAGGTCCATGAAATGTCAGCAGTTGCATAAAGGGTCATGCCTTGATCAAGTATTATTCCCGGTGAATTCCATTGCGTCCATGTTGTGTTTGAACTGTTGTTCTGATGGGGCCCATCATACCAACCAAAGGCGCCATGTGGTTCAAAATTCCATGACCAGTCCACAATTCCATCCCCTCCTACATCCAGTGCCCCATTGTGCATTGGCGCACCAAGCTGACCTGTGAATGACGCATAGCGAACCCAACCACCCGGTTGAAGGTCGATTGTGGGGCGAATGTTGACTGCGGCATGAGGTAATGTGATACTCTGATTGTTCAACATGCCAGTTGCAAGTAAAGCCCCCTGTCCGTCCCACAATTGGAAAATGGCACCTGCTGATTCAGCGATAATAATCACATCTTCAATAGGGGCATCTCCAAAAGCAGCAGAACCTGAAATCCTCACAGTATTGAGTGTTGGATTGGAAAAATTATTCTCAATTTTATCATGAATTAATGAAGGAGGGATGTCCCACCCATTGGTTCCATCAGCACCATTCAGAATTCGAACCGCTCCCGAATGTAATCCTGCAATTCTGGGGGTTAACTGGTGATCAGTCGTACCAAATTCAACTTGAATACGATACGAATCATGATATGGAAGCACAGGGAATTCAGAATGCAGTGAGTTGGAGGATAAGCCAAATGGAACTTGTGTTCCATTTGTGTCAATCAGTGATGCTCTTACCCATGTACCATTTGGTACATTAGCATCAATATCAATTGTAGGAGCAAAACCATCTGGATTTTCAAAAAGTAAGTCACTTGTCCATGAGCCATTGGATTCAAACCAATCGACAATGACTCCTACATCGTCAATGTACCACCCATCCATTTCGATGAATGGATCAGAGAAAAAGGAGAAGCGAAGCATGACATCTTGCCCCCCAAAACTGGACAAGTCACCTTCTACGTGGGTGAACGATTTGTTTGATGTGCACCCACCACCTTTCTGATTGGAGCCGTCCCACACCCATTTTTGGTAGAAAGGTGATTGTGCATTATTCCAATGCTGTACATCATAGAACAAAGGAATATCTTGACCATAGATTTGCCATGAGGTGCCATTGTCTACACTGGTGTAGAGTGCGCCACCATCCCATCCCGGTTCTGCACAAATGAAGTGGTCAAACGAAACCCTTGCACTGGCACCCAATGGAATATGGTAGGACGGACTGATGAGGTGGGACCAGGAATTTGCAGCATGACGATCAGCAAGACCCATCGCTACACCGGTTTGGCCACTTGGCCAAGACGAGGGGCCCCAACCACTCGCATTGGATAGGGCGCCGAACTCCCAAGCCTGTCCATGCGGTGTTTGCACATGCCATCCATCCGCAATGAAAGGAGCGCCTTCGAAAGACCAAGTTGTCTCCCATGGACCATTGTTCCCCCAGTTGCTCAGATACTGCCATTGATCATAGATACCACCCGGCAATATTCCATGCCAATAACCGCCGTTTGTTGTGAAATTCTCAGACCACATGATATCGGTTGTACCGGAATGTGTTCGAGTTATACTCATGTCATCGATGAAGACCCCTTCTGGAGGATCCAAAGAACCACCGTAACCTGACGATGGCATTTGGTCCGTTTCTACAATGATTCGGAGCATCAAACTACCATTGCTTGGAATTGTAAATGATGAAGGGAAGGGGTGTGAAACTTCCACCCAACCGCCAGAGTCTTCCATTATTGTCCGACCTGCAACAGTCAATCCATTGGGCCCAGGAATTCCCCCTACTGGAGACATACGATGCCAAGAAATATTGTCGCTAGATACTCTAACCTCAAATTTGTCCCACGAGCCGCCCTCCAAATCAAAGTCGGTCCAATACCGGACCATCCAAGCGCCAGATGTACCCGAACTGGTGTTCAGTTGAATGGGGATGGTCAGATGTGCGTGAGCATCAGCTGCATATTCGCCAATCAGAGAGCCGTGGAACCATGACCCTGGCGTTTCACCATCATTGGATATCGTGACTTCGTCTACGTACCATCCTGGACGATCAACCGAACCTGTCGGGTCGGTCCAAACAACAAACCGATGTTGCATGGATGTCGCATTTGCAGAGTGTAGGTGGGTTATGTCGAATGTTGAATTGACCCAACCGCTTGCATCTGGTCCACCGAATACACCGAAGCCTGAACCATTTGCACCATTCGGAACGGGGGCAGATGAGGAAATGTTCCAACTGTATCCACCCACCGGCTCTACGTAAATCCATGTGACACCACCATCGGTGCTGACTTCAGCCCAAGCACCGGATGATCCCACACTCTGATTTGTGTGATGTAAGTGATACCAGTGGTTGAAAGAAAATCTCCACTCATTGGCCAATGTAGGAACTGGACTGGATGGCGATGTGAGCCAAGCAAACGTTCCTGCAGGCAATGGATCTTCTGGGAGGGTCGCAGCGATGAGTGATCCATCGCTAGCAAGAGATGGGATGAGACCTCCTGCTGCCTGCCGTGCACTGTAGTTCATCGCAAAGGGTCCATTGAATTGAGAGGGTTCGGCCATTCTCCAAACGTTTGCTGCTCCGCCGACAGTGTATTGCTGAAATTGTAACGATAGAGATTCCAAATCATCAAGGCGACCGACTGTCTGATTGACACCGAGAGTCAATTCATGCTCAAACACTGAAATCGATGCGTCATCAAATTCGCCATGACTAAAATTGAGTGAAGGACTGTCCGCAACCCAATGTTGACCAGTGCCCCCATCGCCATTGGCACCTGTTGAAACATTGACCCAGCCATCCAAAATCGTTGAATTCACTGGAATTTCAAAAGAATCTTCTGTAATGTTGGATAGAGTACCGGTTCCATTTGGTTGAACAATAATCTCTGAATCACCGATGTAGGGGCTCTCAATTGCTTGTGTAACCGGGGCGAACAACATCAACAGAACCAGTAGGATTGCGGTTCGCATGGTCTTGCCCCGGACGAGCCACCTTCGGCTGTGGGTTTGAACACAACGGATGGCTGACTAGAGCGCCCGTAGGGCGCTATGCAAGTGAATGGTTCATTTACCGGCACGGAGGAGAGGCAGTTCGCGGTGAGCGTATGGTCGAGCAAGAAATCCTACAAGGACCTCAATTGGAGGCAGTAGAGGCCCAACTCCATGCGTTGCTAAGGTCTCAAGCAAAGCATGCCTTACCTGTAGATCTCCCACGACCAGATTTCTGGCATGTCTGCTCACAGTTACTGCAATCGATTGAATTGGAATTGGCTGAAATAAACCGTGCAGAGGGGTTTTCACCACGAACTCAAACACTTACTCGACGTCAAGCAAACTTGCGAAGAGCGATTGCTGATTTGACGCGTCATCGCTTGAACGCATTTGTCAATCATGCAGCCCTTGCCAATCTTGCGAGTACTCCTTTTGGAGATGCTGTGGCAGAAGCAAACACGAATCTTGCTCCTGTAGATTGGCAACGCCAAGATGGTGCAGAGAGAGCATTCCACGTAGGAGTATCAGAACTCATTGAACAATACAAGAGGAATGTTTCGTGGAATGGGTTGCAACGGGGTGTTCTGAATGCAGATATGCTGCCTCAACCTACCACACCGGCAGGAAATGCTCAACTTGACGAATTTGTCGACAGTCCTGATGGATTAACCGGACAAAGGCCGCCGGAAATCGAGCAAGACGTTGCGGAGGTATGGGAAGATCCTGACTTTGATGAAGAGGACCGCATTTCGATGATGGAAGAATATCCTGAAGTTTCTGAATCCCTGATTTCTGATGATGAACCTGATGCGAGTGTTGATTCGAACATGGGTCAAACTGGTGGAATGATACGACTCCGTATTCTCAAGGATCTCCCTGAGCCAATCCTAGATGAATCGGGAGAAGAAATCGAACTCCTTGAAGGAGATTCATTCAACTGTATTTCAGTGGTAGCTGAAACCCTAATCGCTGCCGGTTGGGCTGAAGCGGTAACCCTCGAGTAGAAGATTAACTGTGTTCAAGAGACTGAACGTAGACTGAGTTCAATGGTTACCGTGTCAGGGATTGGAATGCGCATCACCTGACGGAGTGCACCTTCTTCCTTAGCACTACCAATGACCAATTCGAGAAGGCGCTTGTGGATTCGCATCTCCCAGTGATCCCATGTCTCACTACCTTCGCCATCGGGTGCCTTGCGGCACGGTACGACCAAACGGCGTGTGGGTAGCGGGATTGGTCCACGCAACTGAACACCTGTCTGCTCGCTGATGTTGCGAATTGATGCGCATACTTCGTCGATGTCGACGTGGTTCTCACCAGTCAATTTGATGGTGGTAACCGTTGGCATTGAGCATCCCTTGTCCGATGGTGTGAATCAGTGGTAATCTCACTTCTTCTCAATCTTCATGCAAACGCCTGCTGCAACCGTCTTGCCCATGTCGCGAATTGCGAAGCGGGAAAGTTCGGGGAAAGCATCCATCTGCTCGATTGCCATCGGCTTTGTTGGCTGGAAGCGAATCAGGCAAGCGTCACCAGTCACAAGGAAAGCCGGATTGGCTTCCTTGCCTGCCTTGGAGGTCTTCTCCAAGAGTTCTACGAAGCGAACTGCAACCTGAGCCGTGTGAGCGTGGAACACTGGTGTGTAACCTGCTGCAACAGCCTTGGGGATGTCCATCAACTGGATCTGACCAACGAAGCTCTCGTCGTGACGAACGAACATTGGCTCATTGTCCGAGTATCCTGCAATGTCACCACGGCGGATGTCCTGTGCGGATAGACCACGAACGTTGAATCCAACGTTGTCACCAGGCTCTGCCTTGTCGACCATTGTGTGGTGCATCTCGATGCTCTTGACCTCAGCCGACTTCTGGCTAGGGTTGAAGACTACTGTCTTACCAGCATTGAGGATACCAGTTTCAATCTTACCAACAGGCACAGTTCCGATACCGCTGATCTTGTAAACGTCCTGAATTGGAAGTCGAAGAGGTCGGTCGGTTGGCTTTGGTGGCATTTGGATACCGTCGATGCACTCGAAGAGTGTTGGGCCGCTGTACCAGCTCATGTTGTCACTCTTGTTGTACAGGTTTTCACCGTTGAAAGACGAGCATGGCACCATTGGGACATCTGCTGGGTTGAATCCAGCCATCTTGAGCAGATTGCTGACTTCTTCCTTGACACTGTTGTACTTGTCCTCACTGTAGTCGACACCAGAGATATCCATCTTGTTGATGTTGACGATGAGTTGCTTTACACCCAATACGCGCGCGAGGAAAGCGTGTTCCTTGGTCTGCGCGTTGACACCGTCGTTTGCTGCAACGCAGAGAACTGCGGCGTCAGCCTGACTGGTTCCAGTAATCATGTTCTTCACGAAGTCACGGTGACCTGGTGCGTCGATGATTGTGAAGTAGTAGTTCGGTGTGAATAGTTCCTTGTGAGCAACGTCGATCGTGATTCCACGCTCGCGCTCTTCCTTCAGGCCATCCATAACGTAAGCAAGACCGAATCCGGCCTTGCCCATCTCGGCTGCTAGCTGTTCGTTCTTTTCAATAACGTGGTCTTCGATGTGGCCAGTGTCGAGTAGTAAACGACCGACTGTGGTCGATTTACCGTGGTCGACGTGACCTACGAATACAATGTTTAGGTGCGGCTTTTTCTTATCTTCCCACTGAGATCCCATGTTGAGTCCTTCCTTTGAGCGTCCCGCCGACCCAACTCCCATATATGAAGGCATCCTTCACAAAAGGATACGAGGAAGTGCACTCAAATGCAACACTGTAACGCCAAATGTGCTTACTTGTACTCTAATATGATGACAAATGATTTCACAGTGGAATCATGTTGCTTTTCGTTGACCAAATCCACAGTCCATTGGCCATCCAAATAATTTCGGAAATGTTGGGTACTCAAGCGGAGATCTACGCAGCGATCATCTTCGTGACAATTGCCAGCCGTTCGCTGTTCATCATCGAGGTATGTGCTGTTTGCTACCTCTTCTGTATCTGAATCAGATTGTGATCCATTGTATACATAGGCATCGAGTTTGTTGGCGCAAATGCTGGATGGTGTGCAGGTTCCTGGTTGCCAATCATCATCCTGTTTTGGATAGGTGAATTGGATTTTGACATATCGAACTGTATTGCCAGTGTCCTGGTTGTAGGTCACTGGATAGGCGAATGTCACTGTGCCGGAGCCTGATGTTCCATTGCCATCAATTGTGAATTCAGCCCAAGCACCTCGATAATTGACGAAAACATCCATGTCCATGGTGTCAATGAATCCTTGATTGTCAGTGACTGTGAGGCGGATCTCGTATTCACCTGGCCATACATTGGTCCATTCTGCATTCTCACCAGTCTTGTCAACATCGTTGGCCGTGTCGCCATCTCCATCACTGTCGACGTTGATATCCAAATCCCATTCGTAATCTGTTAGATACGAACTGGGATCGCCTGCTGCTGAGTCTGAGCCATCTAATTGTATCGTGGTCATCGCGTCCACTGTGTCATCATTGGTTTCCATCTCTTCCTCACAAATCCAAGCGAGGATGAATGTGCCCGCAGGGGGTTCTTCACCCGTGCAGTCATCGTCTTTGTAGTGGTTGATTGAGGCTGTGGGCAAAACTGCATCAGCCGAAGCCACAACGATGCTCTTCGTTTCTATGCCAGCCATATCGCCGCTATCGGTAACAGTCAGTGTAATCGTCTTGGGCCCTTCGGAATTGTAAGTGTGAGTCACCGTGGATAATCCGATGCCTTCCTGTGTATTGTCGTCACCAAAGTTCCACTCAAAGGTCATTTGATCGTTATTTGGATCCCGTGTTGCTGATGCATCAAACGTAACTGAGTCTCCCACTTTGACCGTCCCTGAGGGCGAGATTGTAAACGAGACGATTGGAGCTGAATTGCTCGACATCGTTTCAAGGCACCCAGCCATTGCAGTGGCCAGTAGAAGGGTGGCGGTGAACAGCACTGTAGCGCGTCGCATGAACCTAAGGGGGCGTTTGCCCGTCATCAACCATTCGCTAAAATGGACGCCTACGGCGTCAGAAGAAATCAAACGTCTGTTGACGGCTCCCTGCAAGCAAATCTTTGTCCGTCCATCCATACACTTCGGTAATCCGACCCATCGCTCGAGCGAGCCGTTCAGCATAGAACGACCAATCGGGTACTGGAGGGGGATCTCCAGTCTCTGCAACCAACCATGGTTCAACGGTTTGACCTTTTTTGGAGTCTGTAACAATGTAACTGACCTTCATACCAGGAGTAAATTGGAGTCCGCGGGCGATTCGCTTGCGGGCTGCTTGAACATAGGGCAAACCATCGGGATTCGCATACACGCTATGGAAGTCCCATTCGTTCTTCTTTGCATCCCATTTCCCTTTACATGAACGACTGATGATCAAGTCCTCGACATTGACTTCTCCAGCCTTGACCGAACGAATCAATCCAATGACGTGCTTGTATGCCCCTTCTTCGTCCCCATCCAGAATTCGTTCGAATGTGCCCATCATCGTCTTATTGAGCAAGTCAAATGAGTCTGTGCGTCGCACCTCATAGCCGCGAATCAGTAAATCCTCTTCTGGCCAAACCACACGGCCCACATAGCGCTTCTTAGCACCATGACTGAAGAAAACAGAGAGGCCTTTCTCAAATTCAAGCTCAGCACCTTCTTTGGTGAAGCGGTTCGCCAATTCATGACCGAAGGTGACCAAAGATTTCTTGCCTTCTTCGGGTGCTGAAACAAAGACCGAATCCGTATCTGAATAGACAACAGGATGACCTTCTTTTTCCAATGCATGGATGATTTTCTTGATGTTAGAACGGGCCCAAGCGGTAATGGCTGAACCGATGTCCGGATGTGTAAATCGATAGAAGGCTGATGCGAATACGCCGTAGAAAGTGTTCATCAGAATTTTCACCGCGGATTGCATTTGATCATGGAACATTCGTGTAGATTCATCCTCTGCACTTTTCATCAGCGCTTTGTGCTCATCTCGCTGCGCCATCAAATCCTGTAGCAATCGTGGAACCAGCCCTTCGCGGACCTCTTTCTTCAGGAACTTCGTGCCACTCGGGGATTGGTTGACTTCCGAGGTTTCGTCTGTACTGTCAACGCGCGTTGTGTGGCAGATGTTGTTCGTAATCATAATTGAGGGATACATCGACTTGAAATCGAGTACTGCAACCCATGGGTAACGACCACCTTCAATATCGTGTACGTAACCACCTGTAATGGCGTCTGATTTGCCTCCGCGTCGCGTCATGGGTACGGCAATGTTTTCTCGATCTGCAAGTCGGATGACCAAACTGTCCAACCATTGACTTGTTGAACCAATGATCGTAGTTTCAAGTGGAACCATACCAACTGCTGCGAGCGCCTCTTTCCGTGCTGTTGCTGAAATGGCATCTAGAATCTCAATCGGTAACAGTGCGTCTTGTGCACAATATTCGAGAACGACATCTGGGCGCTCTGCCCATTCCTCGTCCATACGGCTGGCATCCACATCCATCTTGCGAAGTTCTTCTCGTTCTGGGAACAATAGTTCTGAGACGAACTTGAGCGTCTCGCGCTTGGGGCGTAGTGTCATTCGCGCCTCCCACCATGCATCCATTACACAACGACCGGATAGCGTCCATTTGCGATTTTGTTGGCGGTTGGCCAATATGGGTGCTCCGCGCATGCCGCCTTTGCACGCCTCTTCTGTGACCGGAACGCGCCCCCAACCGGCGAGCATTGCTCTGGTCAATCGATCCTTGGAATCTTCCAATTCCTCCATCCGCTCCTTGATCTTGGGCAAATCGAAATTGTCGATGTTGTATCCTGTGATGATATCGGGGTCACTGTCACGCACGAGGCGTGTCAAACCTTCAAGCATCTCACGCTCATCGCCTCTGAAGGTGTGAGTCTCACTTTCTCCATTCTGTTCAACCACTGCTGCAGCACACAGAATTTGACCGGACTCAATGCTGGTTTCCAAATCGAATGAAAAGGTCACAAACGGTGCAGCGAACGCCTCGATTGCGCGTAAATCGTCGATATGGCAGCGCGCCACCTGATCTGTTGGATACAATCCTCTGCCGCCAGCATCACGGATGGCATCGCCATCCTTTGGAAGCAATTCGCCTTTCCAAGCGATGTGAGGGCCCAAGTCAAGGTCGAGTAAGAGTCGCTGAGGGAAAATGATGTCAGCACTGGTGACTACCCAGCCATCGGATTTCAGTGCGTCTCGAATTTTTGGTACATTGTAGGGTTGCTTGACCTCGACCTTCCAATGTGGTTTGGTGCCTAAATCTGTCCACTTATCGACGGGGGTATGAATCAGTGTGACATCCTTGATCTTGCGAACCTTTTCCAATCGCTCTTCGATGTCAGTTGGCAAATCGGTTGCCTTTCCAATAACTGCAATTTCGAGGAATGGTCGCAATCCATGAACCAACAATAGCGTCGAATGTCCCTCGCGTGCGCGTAACCAGAGTTCAACCACCGTTTTCGAACCTGCGCCTTGGTAGGAAGCCGCGACAATACAGGCCTCCTCTTCGGCGGACATGTGCCTTGATTGCGGCGGGTGTCTTTGAATTCTATGGGGGTGCATCGCTGCAAAAAGTTAGAGAAAAGACAGGCGGAATGGTTGAGAACCACCCCTTGCGTTGACGGTGCAGTCAGATACGCAGATGCGGGGGTAATTTCGATGGAGGAACAAATTGACTGGGACGCACTCACCTTTTCGTTCACCCCCACAGACACGATGTATGTCGCAACCTGCAAACTCGGTGAAGAATGGGAAGAAGGAGAGATGATGCCCTTTGGAGACATCACCATTTCTCCAGCTGCAGGCGTCCTCAATTATGGTCAAGGTTTGTTTGAAGGGATGAAGGCGCAGAGAAGCGTAAACGGTGGAATTGTTTTGTTCCGACCTGAGCGCAATGCTGCTCGACTCCAAGATGGTGCAAGGCGATTGGGTATGCCTCCAGTTCCAGAAGAGATGTTCATCAATGCCATCGAGAGTGTGGTGGCTGCCAATGCACGTTGGGTACCACCTACCGGAAAAGGCGCCCTCTACATTCGACCCGTGTTGTGGGGTACCGGTGCTATTCTGGGTGTATCTCCTGCTCCAGAATACACGTTCATGATCTATGTCTGTCCTGTTGGACCCTACTTCAAAGGTGGAATGCATCCGATTTCACTGAAGGTCAGTGACGATTACCATCGCGCTTGCCCTGGTGGTTCTGGTGGTGTCAAAGCGATAGGGAACTATGCACCTGGAATGATGCCCTCAAAGGGTGCAAAGGGCGAAGGTTTTGCTGAAATCATCTACCTTGATGCTGTTGAACACAGATACATCGAAGAAGTCGGTGCGGCCAATTTCTTCTGTGTCAAAGATGGAATCATCCACACACCTGAATTGACTGGAACCATTCTACCCGGAATCACTCGAGCATCGATTATTGATTTGGCTCGAAGCAAGGGTTACGAGGTCCGTGAAGAGAAAGTCGATATCGAATTTGTATTGCAAGCCGATGAGTGCTTCTGTGCAGGCACGGCTGCAGTGATTAGCCCGATTGGATCGATTTGCCATGGTGATATCTGCACGATGTACTGCAACAACGAAGTCGGCCCTGTCACTCGTGAACTGTATGATTCACTGACTGGAATCCAAACTCAAGCAGAAGCGGATGCCTTCGGTTGGGTTCGTGCGGTACCCATGCCAGAAATCGAAGTCGAGTGAACTTCACTTGCGGCGCTTGCGGCGTTCACTGGGTTTGCGACCCTTTCCGGCCTTGAACGACTTGCGCTGACTTTGTCCTCGTCGATCGCCAACCTTTGGACCGCTCTTTTTGGCCGCCTTCTCTGCTGCCTTGGTTTCTGATTCTTGACTACTCCATGCGGTTCCAATCGCCTGAAGGATGCCTTCTTTTGATTCGGCTCCTGTGGCCGAGAGCGCATCCGCGGTCGAAATCCACAGTCGACCTTCTTGCGCATGAGGGCGAGATGGGTGGCTGGTATTCTCCTCGCGTTTCATCTTGCGAATACCTGCACTTCGAGCAGCATAGGCCAATCCATCGAGTGTTGGGTTGGCGACTGAACGGTTCTTTGAAACCCGGCGACCGGCCCTTCGGCTGACCTTTGAATCGAAGTATCCAGGCCAAACGACTATTCGGTCTGGGTGGTTTGCCATCTCGTTCCCTCCGAGACTGGGAACACGTCCTCTAATGTCAACCTTCACTCAAGCAGAACGCCGTTGATTACGCCGTGACTACCTGGTCGGCTGGTGATTCGAACGCGACCCTTGTCCGTCTCTACAACAGCGCCCTTGGTCATGATGTTACGTCGAACGAAGTTGGGATCTGCTGCATTTTCGGCAACGGACTGAAGTGTTGCTTGGGTGACCTTTCCGGTCTTCTTGTCAGCCACATTGATGACCGTGTCGAATAGAACGCGGACGGTTTGTGAACCGGCACGCTTTCGGTAGTTCTTACGACTTGTATCACCAATCATGGTAAACTGCTTTTCAGAGGCAATTTCTGTGCGACGCTTGCCGCGATAACTGCTTGGTCGCTTGAGTCGACCGCCGGATGGCTTGCGTCGTGAGATACCGTGCCAGTGTGCCATAGTGCTTCCCTCTGGGAAGCGGGCGACCTACTTCCCTTATTTCAAGAGCGCGATTGACAAATTTTGCCATCCGGTGGGTAAATAGCGGAAACACGGCCCGGCCAAATCGGTGATGACCGTGAGTGGTGGGCGCTTGGAATTCAAAATAGAACTGCGCGATGAAGCTGGGCAATTGGCCCTTGTAAGTCGTGAATTTGCAAATCGAGGAATCAATATCGAGACCATGTGTGCAATTGACACGAACGTCGTCATCGTGACCGATCAAATCGTTGAGGCGCGCATGGCATTGGATACATTGGGTATCGCCTATGCCACCAAGAGCCTGTTGTCACAATCGATGCCGGACAAACCAGGGGCGCTTGCTGACTTCTCAGAGCGTCTAGGAGAAGCCGGCGTGAGTATTACTTCGATTTACGTCTTGTCGAGAATCCAAGGAGCGACCGAACTCGCCTTTTCAGTGGATGACTTGGATAAGGCACGAGCAACTCTCAATCTGCACGAATCTGTGCCACCTTGATTAGGCTAAAATCAAGTCTAATTCAGAGAGAACCGTTCCGTCTTCGCTTAGAAGTCGGGCTTGTACGTGATCTCCTCTCTTCATGGGACCAATGCCGGACGGAGTCCCACAAAATAGCAAATCTCCATCCTCGAGAGGTGCCCATTGTGCTAGATTGGCGATGAGATCGAGTGGTGAAAATGACATCTCGCCAATCGATGCTTCCTGCCTAGGTTCGCCATTGATGGCGAGTTCCAATCGAAGATGGGCCAGACCGATTGGCGGTTCAGCGAAAGGCCCGACGATTGCACTATTGGTGAATCCCTTCGATTGGGTCCAAGGCATTCTTTCTGATTTCGCGATGTCTTGAGTGGCTCGATCCGTCAGGTCTAGACCCACTGCAATTGCTGACAAGGTTTGATCTCCTCGGAGTTTGAGCACCAATTCAACTTCATGATGAACTTCTTCCAAATGTGGAGAGAGCATCATTTCGCAGCCCATTGGCGGTTGAGCGAGGGCAGCCCAAGGTTTGAGGAAAAACCTCGGTGATGTGAGGGGTTTTGCACCCATCTCTTCTGCGTGAGCATCGAAGGTCCGAAGTGCGCACCAGATGCTCGGCATGATTACGCGAGTGAGTGATTGACCATCAAATGAGCGGGAGAATTGAAAGAGTGCCTATTCCTCGTTTGAGGCGTGGCCAAGAAGGACTGGAAGTTGAAAGGGCGTAAGCCCGTCCGTCATAAGAAAATCAAGGGGTTGATTGACAGATTAACAACACCGCTTGGAGTTGAAACTGACCTTTCTACCGCATTCCTTGAAACCGCTACATTCGGACCATGGAATATGTTGATTGTCGACAAATCTCCTCTTGGTATGGAAGTCGAGGATTCCGAGGGGGAAACAATCGCATTTCCTACACTACGTGGTATCCTCGCTTGGAATCCAACACAGAAATGGTGTGAAGTGGATCATGGAGCAATTCCCTTTCTGATGAATGGGGCAGATTGCATGGCTGCGGGGATTCACCGTGCATGTGATCGTATCGAAATTGGAGATTTAATTTGGATTCGTGACCAATCACACGGTAAACCACTGGCCATCGGATGGGCTACGATGGATTCAGCCGAAATGGTCGACGCAGTCAAGGGCAAAGCCGTGAAAATGCTGCACCATATTGGTGACGAGCTTTGGGAATTGGAGTTGTGATTACTCTTCTTCGTCGACCTTGCGGACGTTGGTTGCCATGGGGCCTCGGTCGCTTTCGCCGACCTCGAATTCAACGGCATCTCCGTCGTATATTTTCCCATTCACTTCGGTGATGTGAACAAATAGATCTCCTTCCCCTTCTCTTTCAATAAATCCGTAGCCTTTTGTCTGATTAAACCACTTGACAGTACCTTGTGCCATAGCACCGGCGCGCATCGTCATAGTAATTGAGCAGGTACCCTAAGTGATTGCAAAAAATGCGTTTATTCTGTGTGGCTAAATTTAGCCGAAGAGGTTTTGATAAAATCAAACCACAATAGCATTATTGAGGGGAAGGTGCAACGACATTTCATGATGCGTCGCTTGCTAACCCTAACCATCGCCCTCTCGCTCTGCCTTCCTTTCGCAATCGCTGGAGATGATGCCGGTGTCAACCGTACGATCGACGTGGAGGGGACACCCATCGATTCAATCGTGACACCTGTTGTTTCGACCGATGGTGTCAATTTCACAATCAACCTAACATTGGTGGATGAAGCCGCTGAGAATGGAACTACTGTAGAATGGACGGTCCAACAGTGCATCAATAGTGGAGTTTGTAATCCTCCTGAGAAAATGTCCATGGAAAATGCAACCAATTCAACAAAGGATTGGTTTGGATCGATTACACCGGTCGATACGCATTCATACATCAATTACGATGTCGTCCTAACCTACGCGAATGGGGAAGACGAGAAATTCCCAGAAGGTGGTTTTTCTGAAGGAGGAAAAGTGTGGTCAGATTGCTGGGTATCTGGGGAAGATAGCGGCGGTAACAATTGCCCTGCAACCGTTGTCTTGCCGGATGAAGGGGGCCTTATGCCGGCCCCTGCATTGATCTCTACAATACTCGTAGGTCTATCCGCTGCATTGATTGCAAAGCGAGATGACTAAGCGTCGCCGATGATGGCGATGGCTCACCAAAGGTGAGCCCATGGGAATGACAATCACTGACAAGCAGATTGCAGAACTACGAAAGGCGTTTGATGCGAACCCTGCAAACAAAGTGGCGCAGAATGCGGTGACCAACGTCCAACTACCTGATTTGACCCTAAATCGAAATATCATACAGGATATTGACAACTCTTTCAGTGTCAAGCTAGATGAATGGAAAGTCACTTCACAGAAGAGAAGTGGACGTTGTTGGTTATTCGCCGCGTTGAATCTTTTCCGGCCTGGGACGATGAAGAAATTGAATGTCAAGGATTTCGAATTCAGCCAGGCTCACATCCACTTTTGGGACAAATTTGAGCGCTCAAATCATTTCTTGGAAGCCATCATTGACACCGCTGATCGACCTGTGGATGATCGGACCATTCACTTCCTACTTTCGGACCCAATCGGTGATGGTGGGCAATGGAACATGGCGATGAACCTCATCGAGAAACATGGTTTGGTTCCCAAAACGGCTTATCCTGAATCGAATACCAGTAGTGCAACTCGATGGATGAATACGGAATTGAAGAATATCCTCCGAAGTTCTGCTTGTGAAATTCGCGCCATTCTGGAAAATGGTGGTAGTGAAGAAGAGGCGAGAGCCCACAAGGAAAAGAGGGTTGCAGATATCTGGAACATGTTGTGCATTCACCTCGGAACTCCGCCAACAACCTTTGATTGGCAGTGGAGAGATAAAGACAAGAAATTCCACCGAAAAGGCTCGATGACGCCTCAAGAATTTGCCGAAGAATACGTCGATGTCGATTGGCGAAATTATGTCTGCATCGTCAATGATCCTCGAAATGAATACTACCAAACTTACACCGTTGACTATCTACAAAATGTAGCTGGGGGCCCGCCAGTGGTTTATCTCAACGTTCCAAGTGATGAAATGAAGGCAATTACCCAGAAACTACTGGAGGATGGTGTGCCGGTTTGGATGGGTTGTGATGTTGGAAAAGAAATGGACCGCAAAGGTGGATATTGGGATGCCAATTTGTTCAACGTTAGTGAGTTGTATGGTGTTGAATATGGAATGAACAAAGAAGATCGCTTGCGCCATGGACAAACGATGATGACCCACGCAATGCTATTCACAGGAGTGGATGTTGTCGATGGAAAACCAAGACGTTGGCGTGTCGAGAATTCCTGGGGAGATGATACCGGACAGAAGGGCTACTACACGATGAATGACTCATGGTTTGATGAATACATGTTTGAAATTGCCGCGCCCAAAGATTACCTCACGGAAAAGATGCAAGCGGGTCTTGAAACCGAACCGGTTGTACTTCCAGCGTGGGATCCAATGGGTTCACTGGCCTGAGTGAATCCAGCCTGCGACTTTCAGCAAGCACTGTTTGGATTCTGGTATCATGGAACCAAACAACCACCAATCATGGAACATGGCTGGCCAAATGTCTACTTCAAAATCACCACCAGCGGCTATTGCATGTTCACCAACGATTCGGCTGTCATCGAGTAATATTTCTTGCTCACCCACCAATATCAAAGTACGAGGCAGGCCCTTGAAATCACCAAAGATTGGAGACACGTAAGGATTCTTTTTGTCGGCAGCGGTAGGTGCATAATGTCCAGCACAAGTGATTGCCATTTTTTGAGACAACATCGGATCTGCTTTGGCCTTGGTCACGTAGCTTTCCGATTCGCATGTTAAATTCGTCCATGGAGAAAACAAAACTGCACCGTCAGGAAGTCGATGTCCTTCATCACGGAGGCGCATCATGAGTGCAAGACTCAGCCCCCCTCCTGCAGAATCTCCACTGAGGATTAGTTTTGATTTGGGGTTGGTTTCTACGATGTCTAACCAAGCGGCAAGTGCATCGTCAATCGCGCCAGGATAGGGATTTTCAGGTGCCAATCGATAATCGATGGAATAACAAATGCTGCCTGTAACCTTGGCAAGATTTCTGAGGCCAATTCGATGTGTGGTCAGCGAAGATCCAATGCAGTATCCACCTCCATGTAGATACACGATTTTCGTGTCAGGGTTGGATTGCTTCACCGGGGTAAAACTGACACCGGGTACGCCACCGAATGTGGAGCGTTGGGTTTTCACAGCAAAAGAAAGAGTTGGTTTTGAGAAAACCCAAGTCGGTGGGTGTATGAGCCAACGAACGATTTTGGGTGAGAGAGGGATGAATTTAGACAGCGATTTGTTGATTCGAAGGGGGATTGAAATCAGACGGCTGCGTAGACTCAATGACTCACCCTGACCAATGCTCACACAGACGTTCCAAGAGACGCCGTGCGGGAATCCCCCATTGGACGATTGTGACGGTCGCTTCGCTCCGATCAGCGGCTAATTTGCCTTCTTCAAAACCAGGTGCGCCCAAATCGGAAGGGACGAGGGGGAGTTTGTCACCACCACTAAGCACAGTAATTTGAACGCCGTTTGACTTGGCCTCTTTCGATAACAATTCTGTATCTTGATGACCTTCTGATTGCAACAACCTTGCAATCGCTTCCATCAATTGCTCGACCGTATCTGTACCGGTGCCAGGGGGCAACCCTTCTGAGTCACCAATCGAGGGGCCGTAGGCATCAAGAAAAGGTAAATCCTGGTCATGCTGGGCCAATAAATCATCGAGACCCCGGCCCAATACGCGCTTTTTCGACATGAGGATTACTCCAAGGTGAGGTTCCACCGTTGAGCCAGATTGGCCGCGAGTTCGCGATAATCCTTCCCACCATTCGATTCTGGTGCATGAATGTGGATTGGAATACCCTCACTGGGCGCCTCAGCGAGTTTGATGTTCCGTCGAATTGGTGGTTCCACAATCAAATCACCAAATGTTTCCTTCAATTGGCCCAATACTTGGCTGTTCAGTAACGTCGGAGCATGCATTGTCATCATCACTCCATCAAATCCTAAGTTTGGATTCAGACGGCGGCGAACCTCTCGGATTGTGGCTGACAACATTGCAACACCTTCCAAGGCGAAAAACTCGGTTTGGACCGGTACGAGGACCGCATCGCTTGCAACCAAGGCATTGATGGTGACCAAACCCAAACTTGGGGCTGTATCGAGGAGGATGAGGTCGTAGTGAGGTAGTAGTGATTCGAGACCTTCTGCCAAACAACGCTCACGGCCAAGCCGAGTGGAGAGTTCTTGCTCAAGGCCAACCAAAGATCGCTCGCCAACCACTAGATGGAGGCCAGGTACTGCGGTTGCATGACGACATGCCGCAGCTTGTTCGGGCTCTGTGAACAGTGTACGAGTCGTGTGCATGACTCTACTTTTGTCAATCCCCAGTCCGGTCGCACAATTTCCTTGCTGATCGCAATCTACGACCAATACTCGAACACCATGCAACGCGAGATGGGTGGCGACGTTGATGACGGTGGTTGTCTTTCCAACGCCACCTTTCTGATTCATGATTGTGACAACTCGACCTCTATTTGCAGGGGTTGGGCCAGCGACGGGTAGATCGATTTCAGCACGAGGTTCTGCAGAACTCAAGGGGTCTGAATCTGGAGATTCAATCTCCTCTTCGGTGAATTCAACAACCAAAGGTGCTGCAACCGCTTCCGGCAGCACATCGTCTTCATCCATGGTGCATCCCACTTGCGTCCGCTCTTGCTATACTCTTGAGGCTGACGGGGCAAAATGGAACGATAATGGCTGTTTTACGCCTATCATACTGGGCTCGAAGCAAGAATCCAACCTGCCATACGTCCGGTTTCTGCGTCCATTCCTACCCGCAGACTATGCTCAGTGTTGCCCGATGTCCATGTACGTTCGAGATAGATTGTCACTTTTCCACCCATGAGATCAAACTCGTCTAACCATTCAGATACCGCATTTTCTTCAGGTACGACAAGAGCGTACCCGATTTGAACATCGTCGCGAATATTTCCATTAGTTGTGACTTGAGGGTGTAAATCCGGATAGTATGTGGATGAAACCATACGGCTCTCTAGTGAAGACAACTTGTGGGTTTGTGGGATTTGATCTCGCGAGTGTTCCGGCTTGTCATCACCACTCAACTGGCCATCACCGGAATTCAAACAGTTTTCACCACCTGGCCAAGTAACCCTAACCCAACCTGCTTCTACAGAACTAACCCACGATAGGTTCCATACTGGAGAACTGCCGGTTCGATCATCCTTGGCGGCGAAGACATAACCATCACCATTCAGGGCAGTATTTGCAGAACCAAAGGCTTCTGCATCCGTCATCACACAAGCAACGGCTTGCTCAAGATTGAATCTTGTTGAGGAATTATCCGGCATGTGCTTGCCCCAAGAGACACGTTCTGATGTCGAGGGTTTGTTGTCGGAACGATCAGGGCGAGTGGCGTAGTATGTCTGCCAATCCAACAATTCATTCCCACGCTTGAAAGAGGTCTGCTCCAATGTGTATCTTACAACAAACTCTCCTTCAGGGAAAGTGAGGTCAATCGCTTCAGATTCCGTAAATGAACAACCCGATTCAGTTTTTGATTTGTCAATCAGCACATCGACGACTTGTTTGGCAGCCAATGGTTGTCCAGGAATAGCCCACAGAATCATTTGTGCGTGTCCCAAACATTCTCCGATTTTGATGTGCTCCATTCTAATTTGAATCGCATCTTGGC
>CALCEF010000302.1 GCA_937901365.1 uncultured euryarchaeote
AACGGGCGGTGTTTAGGCTTGGTGCAGGGTGATGCTTGAATACGGGCATCAATAATCAGCGTTTGATGTCCGGAGATTGGGCCAAGCCCATCGAGAACTCAATCGATGGAATCCGCCATGGTATGACTCAATTCGATGGTGTCGAATTCGACCTGCGATTGACCAAAGATGGAGAACTCGTTCTGTTTCATGACAATCATCTGTCAAAAGAACAAACCGAAATCCTCGGAGGCACGAAGTGGACCGAGGATCATACGGCCGAAGCGTTGGCAGAATTGGGCATTGAAACCTTTGAACAATTGTTGGCCGACGATGTATTCACTCACTCTTGGCGTGAACATGGCAAAGTTGCGTGTGTGGAACTAAAGATGCCACATCCCAATTCCAAGATTGCAGGTTCTGTCAAGCCGAAGAAACGGGAGAAACATGCCAGGACCATGGCCAAATTGGTTGATTCAATGCTCAATGAGGTTGGACTACAGCAATCCAATGTGGTGTTGATTTCATTCAAGCGTAGGTTCCGCCACGCGTGCGCGCGCGCGAACGTCAGATGGCCTGTGGCACAACTCCAACCTGCAATTCCTGAAATCGGTGGGAGGCGAATGAAGCGGTTTCTGACATTACCGTCATTCATGTGGCTATCACTTGCGTTCCACTTGAAACATCAGAAGATGGTGGGTGCACCAATCCTTCCATGTGCATTGGAATACGTGTATGGTGCGACCAGACACATTACGCTCGGTCGCACATTTGGATTGACTGGGTATACTGGACGGAGATTAAACCGTCTTCGAAAAGGATACCAGGCATATGTTTGGCCAGCCCCAATCGCAGTAGAAGATTCGTTGCATCAACTTGGATTGACGGGGATGACCGATGATACATCACCTGAAACTGTCACCCATACGAACGGAGGGGCAAGATGGACACGATGGGCCAGCCAGCCTCTGGATCCTGAGAGGCAAGCATTGTTGCAATCGGCGGACACTTCCGACCATTCGGCGCTGATTGAAGAAGCCGCAAGGGAAGTTACACCGTGGTATGAATTGACAGATATTGAAAGGAGGGGGTTTCTATCCATTTGGAGAAAGCGCTGGAATTGGGAGCGCGATATCGATGAGTTGGCTGCAGATTCAAGTCCGCAGACGATGCCGTGGGAAATGAGTCGGCTATTGGGCCATCGTGGATGTGGCAAAGACTTCGCTTAATCGAGACGACGAATGGTCGGGTCGGCTGCGTAATACT
>CALCEF010000303.1 GCA_937901365.1 uncultured euryarchaeote
AACAGAATCGATGTGTCCAAATGGAAGAAGGGGTGCTGTGACCAGAATAAAAACAAGAATCAGGCTCTTTCGCATGATTTCTACACATTCTACTACAGTTATGATTCTTCGTGAAGCAGAGGGGGGCCCTTACGACCGTATACGAACGCATGGGTACCCACTGAAACGCTTACTCATCTGATCCGACCAGAGAATATCCCTCATCAAGAGGGGTCGCTCCAGTCTCTGTGGACATGATTTTGCCCTCTGAAATTCGATGAACAGAAATCACCGCTTCCGGGGTTGAACCATTGGCGAATGTGACAAAGGCGTGATCGATTGCAATCTCGTCGTTCTCGTAGACAATTCGGCTTTCATTTCGAGTGAATGAATCACTCATACAGATGGAGACCATGTCGCGCTTGCCAAATTCGACTCCCTTGATGTGAGGGATGAATTTGTAGTCATCATGAACCAATTCGTTCAACGTATCCTCGTCTTTGTTTTCAACCGCTTGCAAAAATCTCTCAATCACTGACATTTCAATTCCTCATTCACAATGGATAGCCACTCACTCCCTCTTCATTGAAGCAGTAGCGAATCGTTTGGAACTCTCCTTTGAGCGCAGATACATCAGCCTTGACCGAGGCGGGATCTTCACCCTTCAGCAAAACTCGTGCGTACAGGTTGGCAACCTCTTCCATCTGTGTGTTACCCATACCTACACGGGTCAATTCCTGAACACCCAAACGCAATCCGCTCGGTGTCATGGCCTTGGTGTCTCCGGGTAGCATGTTCATGTTGGTGATGATGCCCGCGTCCTCAAGCAACTGAGCCGCCTTTGCACCCGCACCAGAATCGGTTTCTCCATGCCGTGTTAGAATTTGGTGAGAGGCGGTGTATCCTCGACCTTCTGCGAGGACGTCGAACCCTTCAGCGGCCATCGCAGCACCGAACGCTTTTGCGTTGCTGACAATATCTTCAGCATAGGCTGCACCATATTCTGCAAACTCGGCCAATGCAATGACTTTGCCCGCGACATGGTGCAAATGGTAAGACGAACAAACACCGGGGAAAATGGCGCTGTTCAATTTGCGCTGGAACTTCTCATCATCACTGTTTGACAAAACGAAGCCGCCTTGTGGACCAGGGAAGGTTTTGTGACTCGAACCGGTGACCACATCAGCTCCTTCTCTGAATGGATCTTGGAATTGACCTCCGGCAATCAAACCGAGAACGTGCGCACCGTCATACATGACCTTGGCACCAACTTCGTGGGCAGCGTCGGCCATCTCTTGCAGTGGGGTGGGGAACAGGAACACGGATTGGCCCACGAGTGCTAGGGTTGGTTGGACCTCACGAATCATCGCACACGCGGCATCGACATCCGGTTCCATTCGGTCGACATCCCACGGGTAGGTGGTCAAATCCAAGCCTCGCAGACCCACAGCACCCATTCGGGCGTGTGAGATGTGGCCACCATCGGCGGTTGATACGGCTGTAATTTTGTCACCGGGTTTTGCCAGTGCCTTCAGGACACCAATGTTGGAGACCGTACCAGATGTAGATTGAATGTTAGCGTAATTGCAGTTGAAGACTTGTTGAGCCAATGAAATTCCAAGAGATTCGATGTCATCAAAACCGCCGCATCCCTGATAGTATCGCTTGCCAGGCAGGCCCTCAGCATAGCGTCCATGCAAGTCGCTGGTGATGACTTCCTGTACGCGTGGGCTGACGATGTTCTCGCTGGCAATCATGCCCAAACCGTCGCGATAGAGGGCTCCGCTTGCGGCTGTTGCGGACAATACTGCCTCAGCATGTGCAAGGTTTTCTGGAGATGCTTCCCACGCTCCGCCGGCCTCACCCATGAGGTGAATCCGGTCTAAACCGCCCTTAGTGTTCACCATTGAGCAGCCCCGTTGATTCCGGCCCAAGCCACCCGATTCCTTCTTGAATGGAAGCCAAGTCGCCGACTCGCAAGCCGTGTTAGCTTAGCTGGTGGAGCGGCGGACTGTTAATCCGCAGGTCGCAGGTTCGAACCCTGCACACGGCGCTTTCTCAAACGCTGACTGAGAGGAAGACAAGGATAAGAGGCAAACGCCGAATCCAGCGGCATGGAGAAAATCAACCTGCAAGACAAATTGTCCCTGTTCTCAGAGCACTGGACTCCGAAGATTGTTGAAGAGTTGAATGATTATCAAATCAAATTGGTCAAAATTCAAGGTGAATTCGTCTGGCACGATCATGCCGATACCGATGAATTATTCCTGGTCATTGAAGGCAGTATGGAGATTGAATTCGAGGATCATACCATGTCACTTGAAGCCGGAGAGATGTGCGTCGTTCCAAAAGGAGTCAGGCACAAACCCCGGGCTGAAAATGAGTGCAAACTGATGTTGATTGAACCTCGTGGAGTGGTCAACACAGGGGATGCAGAAGGCGAACTGACCGCAGAGAATGATGTCTGGATTTAGGCACTGATTTCGCGGACACGCGCGCGCCCGCCCGCACGGGGGGAGATTCAAATGCTAGGATGTTCACGCAACCGCATGACCTCCCACAGTGGAACTGTCGTGAAATCGAAAGCGCTCATCCTACTGATGATTCTGACCGCCTTGGCCCCAATGGTGTCCATGACTACCCCACAAATGGGTAGTGAAGCGGGTGAAAATGACATTCAGTTCCCTGAACTTGGTGAAAGAATTGTTTCCGAAGCAGGCGCTCGTGCACCTTGCCCAAGCACCCAAAATGATGGCGGCACTTCTGGTGATGCAGCCGGTGGAACCAGCACAACCAAGTCGTTTGGAACCGATCCTTCGACGAGCAGTTCACTCTCTGGTTGTGTAGACGCTACCGACCGATTGGATTTCTATGCGGTGAATCTGTCTGCTGGAAAGGACTTCACATTCGAACTAACCGTCCCTACAGGTGCTGATTTTGATCTCTATCTGAAGGATTCAACAAATACCAGTTATCTGGAAATTTCAGAATACAATGACCCACTCGAAAGTTTCACCTTCATCACAAACAGTTCCAATGCAGGTCTGTATTATGTGGTGATTTCACAATACACGAGTGATGGTGGATATGGCATGGAAATGTGGACGAACAACAGTGTTGCCCGCCCCGACCTTACGGTCAGCAATATCGTTGGACCATCCAGTGCAACTCTAGGCAGTACAGTCACTGTGAATTACACGGTCAACAATATCGGTGCTGCGGCATTGACCGCAAATACACCGTATGACATCCCCATTATTTTGTCAACCGATACGACCTATGATACAGCGGACACGATTCTAAACGTGCAAATCACTGGACCAAGTTTGGCTTCAGGGGCTAGCCAACAGATGTCTTCTAACGTGCAAATTCCTTCCACACTATCACCAGGAAGTTACTACTGGATCGTGTGGCCAGATGGATATGACAATGTTACTGAATCCAACGATTTCAACAACAACAACTACTCTTCTTCGACATCGACCATCACGAGTTCAGGTGGCACTGGTGGAGACATGTATGAGCCGAATGACAGCATCAGTGCAGCGACTTCGATCAGTTCCCTACCGCTGTCTCAGTCGAACCTCTCGATTCACACGACGACGGACTACGATTTCTTCGCAGTAGCCATGACTTCAGGTGCAACCTACTGGTACAACATTTCCTTCACACACTCCAACGGTGACTTGGACATGGAACTCATGGATTCGTCCGGTACACAACTCGGATCCTCGGCAGGAACCAGCAATACAGAGGCGATCTCATACACGCCCACCACAAACATGACCGGCTATCTCGACGTCTATGGATGGGGCAGTGCAACCAACACCTATGCGCTAACCATTGAGAGTTCAATTGGAGGAACACCGCCAGCAGGAACTCCCGTACTGACGGTGACGATGCCAGACAAGTTTAGCGCGACTGCAGATATGTCTAACCTGACGTCAGGATCATCATATATTCTGGATTCGACCTTGTATGAATTCTACATCGATGGAACATCTAGTAACACCACTTTTTCACCCGTAAGTTGGACCGCGTCGGCAACAACATACACGCACAATTATTCGTTCAATACCCCAAGTATGGAGGGTGAATATGCAGTGATCAGTTACCTATACCAAAATGGGGCATTTTCAACTCTAGACTTCGATTTCCTCTACCACGAGATGTTGGTTATGGAATCGACTGCTTCTAATCAGGGATGGATGAATGCACAAAATCTGACGGTTGGGCAGACATATTCGATTCAGTGGTGGGCATATGATAACGTCACCAACACGACCTTGGGTACCAACACGGTGAACTTCACTGCAACATCAACCTCGTGGAACCAAAGCGTGTCTTGGACTAATCCATCGACGAACAACCAGCACAATTTCGAAGGAGTCCTAACGACTGCATCTTCGAGTAGTTACATTGGAGCACACTATGACGAATTCTATCCACCACTCCCATTTGTTTCGATTGGAACCTATACCTATGATGTCAACTTGACGAACAATTCTGCAACAATAGTAGCGATGGATTTGATGCCTGGAGATTCCTACATGTGGAATGTATCCCTTCTGAATCAGACATATAGCCAAATAGCTACTTCAAGCACTTTCAATTTCAGTGCAACGAACAGTTCAATGAATCTAGGGTCATGGGTGTATAGTACACCGACCACAAGCGGCCAATACTGTTTGTTCCCACAGTTATGGACGGCAAATGGAACCAGTTTGGGCAGTATCGTGACATGCTTTACTCTCATCTACGATGGAGATAGCGATGGCGTTTGGGACGAGTTTGATCTCTGCCCAAATACACCGATTGGATCCACCGTCGATGCGAACGGATGTGCCGCAAGCCAACGCGATACTGATGGTGACGGATACACCGACGATGTCGACGATTTTGTCAATGATTCAACACAATGGAATGACTTCGATGGTGATGGATACGGAGATAACGCCAACGGCAACAATCCCGATGCATTCCCACAAGATGCTACACAATGGGCGGATGCAGATGGTGATGGTTGTGGAGACAATCCAAACGGCACTAATGGTGACCAATTCCCCAATGATGCAACCCAATGCTCTGACATCGACGGTGATGGGTATGGAGACAATCCAAACGGCACGAATCCTGATGCATTCCCCAACGACCCGACACAGTGGTCAGACAATGATGGGGACGGTTATGGAGACAATCCAAATGGCAACTATCCCGATGATTTCCCTCAGGATGCTACACAGTGGTCAGATTCCGATGGAGATGGCTACGGTGACAACCCGAATGGGAACAACCCCGACCTATGGCCTACAGACCCTACACAATGGGCGGACAGCGATGGTGACGGCTACGGTGACAACCCCAGTGGAACCGCTGGTGACCAATTCCCCAACGACCCGACGCAGTGGTCCGACAATGATGGTGACGGATGGGGTGACAATCCCACAGGCAACATGCCCGATCACTTCCCTCAAGATGGAACACAATGGACGGATGCTGATGGAGATGGTTGTGGAGATAACCCGGATGGGAACAACGCCGACGTCTGGCCAAATGACCCGACACAGTGCTTGGATTCAGATGGTGACGGCTACGGTGACAACGCATCTGGAACAAACCCAGATGCATTCCCCAACGATGCTACCCAGTGGGAAGACAGCGATGGAGACGGATGGGGTGACAACCCCAGTGGAAACAATCCGGATGCGTTCCCTGACGAATATACACAACAGCAAGACACAGATGGGGACGGTTACGGTGACAACCCCAACGGTGTGAACCCAGATCACTGCCCCAACAGCCCTCCTGGCGCAACGGTCGACAGTAACGGTTGTGCCGCTTCTGAGCTCGACGATGACAACGATGGTGTGGCCAACGATGTCGATACCTGTCCAAACACACCCGGCGGCGAGGCTGCCGATGCAATTGGTTGCAGTGATTCTCAGAAAGATGGAGACATGGACGGGGTGAACGATGCACTCGATGCATGCCCAGGTTCACCACAGGGTGAAGAAGTCGATGGCTATGGTTGCGCTGCGAGCCAGCGTGACACTGACAATGATGGAATCAAAGATCATCTCGACCAGTGTCCAGTAACACCTCCAGGGGCCAATGTGAACGGCTATGGATGCGCTGATTCCGAGTGGGATTCGGATGAGGATGGCATCTTTGATGCGGATGACATCTGTCCATACACATCGACCAGCGATGTGGCAGACAGCACAGGCTGTGGTGCAATGCAGCGCGATTCAGATGAAGATGGAATCGTCGATGCTGATGATTTGTGCCCAATGACCCAACCGGGTTACAATGCTGATGGCAATGGTTGCGATGCAACCCAGCGAGATAGCGATGGAGATGGCGTCAATGATGCCATGGATACCAATTGTCCAAACAGTCCTGAAGGAGAATCGGTGAACAATTTCGGCTGTGCTCCATCTGAACTCGACGATGACAATGATGGTGTGACCAACGACCTTGACCAGTGTGCAAACACGATGACAACGTGGAATGCGCGACCAGACGGTTGTTCGCCTGAGCAGGTGGATACCGATGGAGACTCCGTGGTGGATTCAATCGATACATGTGCAAATACACCCGCGGGTGAAGCCGCAAACAACGTCGGTTGCAGCCTCAGTCAAATCGACAGTGATGGCGATGGTGTCAACGATGCTGAAGATGCCTTCCCCAACGACCCCACAGAGGTTGCTGACAGCGACGGAGATGGTGTGGGCGATGTATCGGATTTCTATCCTTCTGATTCAAAGCGATCTGTAGAAGAGGGTGGCATCTCGATGCCGTTCTGGATTGCATTGGTAATCGTTGTATTCGTCGGTATTGCTGGCGTGGCTGTGTTCTTCATGCGCCGTTCAGGAAATGACGGCGAAGAAGAATATGAGGGTGCATTCGCTATGGACCCACAACCTGCACAGAACATCTACGACATGGCTGGTATTGGTGAACAGAGTACAGAAATGGCTCCAGTTGCATCTCAGCCGGTGGCTCCAGCACACGCGACCATCAATGAGTATGGACAAAAGTCGTGGGTTGATGATTCTGGAGTCTCTTGGTGCCAAGAGCCCGATGGAAGCCTCAGGAGATATGATGCTGAAAGTGGAGCATGGGTCTCCCACCAGTGAATCAAATACTGATTGACGCGCGACCTCGGTGTCTTGCGATTACTCGAGATGGATTTGGGAGGACATCTTCGCCTCTGGCTCATGCGGCATTTCGGTGAAAATGTCTCAGATGTCCGCTGGATTGCCCGTACAACCCTGTGGGGAATCTTACCCGAACCAAGCGAATTTGTCAGACTAGGTGTAGAGAAACGACTGAGGATGTTGAGGCTAATCGGGTTAATCTGTGATCTACGTAAAGGTGAAACTGTACCACTTTCAGTTCGCAGTTTCGCTGAAGCATCACTGATGGGGGCGAGCAAACGCGCTCTGCAGATTGTTGATTGTTGGGTCGCTGGTCAACCGCTTCCACCCTGGCTTGAAGCGCGCTGTATCCAAAGTCAACGTCATCTGAACCGAAGGGTTTCAACCGTATTGCTCCCCGCAAGAGAGGGAATAGATGGCTTGTGGCTTCTGGATCTTCCTTCGCCCTTTCTCCCATTCGCTGTAGCCCAGCATCGCCAGATGTTTGGAGCAAGAAATTGGTTGGTCCACTCAGGGGGTGATCGGTTGAGTCCAGGGATTTGGACATGGACCATTGATGTGACGGGGAGAGGTGAGGTGCTGCGCCGCAGTCGCGCAGGTTTTACGCCGTTCTCATGCGCAAGTGCGCACCGTGATGCATTTGAACCGACTGCGTAGCGCGAGTGCATGGACATCACCATCGTGTTGGGTAGCAGGTCAGATATGCCTGTCGCGGAAAAAGCAGCAAAGATTCTAGATGGATTTGACGTGAAGTATCAGATTCGAGTCGCAAGTGCACATCGCTCTCCAAAATATCTTGAGGGTATTGTCGAAACAGCGGAGGATGATGGTTGTCAGGTCTACATCGGTATGGCAGGTGTCGCCGCCGCTCTACCAGGGGTTCTGGCATCGATGACGCCGAAGCCCGTCATTGGGGTACCGGTGGGCAGCAAAGTCCCGTATGACAGTCTACTGAGTATCGTTCAGATGCCACCGGGAATGCCGGTTGCCACCGTCGGTGTCGATCGGGGTGACAACGCTGCACTACTCGCATTGCAAATCATTGGTACGGCCAACGCAGACATCGCAGCAGCCGTTGTCGCGTATCGCGAAATGCGGACAAACGCGGTCATCGCTGATGACCAAGCACTTCAGGAAGAACGCGGCGCTTAGGTGGTTTGAATGGACGCCCAAATGCTCATTGATGAAGGGGTTGCCATCCTCAAAGAGCAAATCGACGATGTCGCAATCATCGCCTGTAGTGGAGGAATCGACTCAACGGTTGCCGCCGTGATGGCCAATAGTGCCGTGGGCAGCATGTTGCACTGTGTCTATGTCGATACAGGGTTCATGCGAAAAGGTGAGACCGAAGAGGTTCGTGAAATGCTCACTGATTTGGGTCTAAACCTGAAGGTTGTAGATGCGAGTGAGCGGTTCTTCAAACACCTTGAAGGTGTGACTGAACCGGAAGAAAAACGCAAAGTCATTGGAGAGCAATTCATTCGAGTCTTTGAGGAAGAGCAGGCGTCCTGTGGTGCCAAGTATCTCGTACAAGGCACGATTGCACCGGATTGGATTGAGTCTGGTGGTGGCGAACGTGACGTCATCAAAAGCCACCACAATGTTGGAGGTTTGCCAGATGATGTCGACTTGACGATTGTTGAACCCCTTCGAGATTTTTACAAGGACGAAGTAAGAAATATGGCTGCATTGATGGATATTCCTAGTAGCAATCGCCAACCATTCCCTGGACCGGGTTTGGCCGTCCGAGTGTTGGGCGATCTTACGCGAGAAAGAACCGAGGCTTGTAGAGAGGCTTGCGCCATTGTCGAAGAAGAGTTTGAAGCCGCCGCTGAGGCAGGTGAAATGGAGCTCCCTTGGCAATATTTCGCAGCATTGTTACCAGTGAGTAGCGTTGGTGTTCATGGTGATGCACGTGTTTACGGTGAAACCATTGTCGTAAGGGCAGTCCGCAGCATAGATGGAATGTCTGCACGCTACTCTGAAATTCCGCACAGTATTCTGCAAAAGATCAGTACGCGAATTACGAACACACTGAAGGGGCATGTGAATCGAGTGGTTTACGATATTACACACAAGCCCCCAGGTACCATCGAGTGGGAGTAATCACTCTTCTTCAGTAATAGGCACCAAATTGGGTGGCCATTCTGCAACGACAGGGGACACTGGTGGATTACCAATTTGTTGACGAATAGAGCCGACGCTGGGTACATCTGCGAAGGTTCTGCCCAGACGCGCAAAGAGCATGTTGTGTCCGATTGAAGGGCCCACGAAGGGATCCAAAATGGCCCCGCTAGGATGCACAAAATGGATTGCGATGAAATCCTGATTCCCTTCACGGACCCCGAAGAGAACCAATTCAAAACCCGTATCGCCAACATCTCCAGAAGGAATATGGCGCCGGGCGAGTGG
>CALCEF010000304.1 GCA_937901365.1 uncultured euryarchaeote
GCATATCGATTGGCAACGCATCTTCAGCCATGATTCGGGATGTTGATTTTGGATGCTCATATCGAATCATGAACAGCGTAATTATAACCACGAGAAGTCCCAAGATTCCAAATTTGAAAATGAGAAACAGAACGAGTGCAATAATTCCAATGTTCCACGCCAACCTAAACGGGTTGGTTGAAGTTGAATTGGCCATTTGGACACCCCTCAAGATGCATTCTTGCCGAAATTGAGGTCACCGGAAAGATACAACGCTGCGACAATCAACAGCAATTGTGCAACCAAACGAAGAACATGCCCTACGGTGTCAAATCGAGTCCCATTGAATGCGACATCATGCGTCCACATGTACAAATTCGCCGGATATACTCCAACCAGAAACAGGGCGAGAAGTCGTCCCGCAAGCACTCGGGTTTCAGGATAAATGATCGCCAAACCTCCCGCGATTTCCATTCCTCCTGTTATGTAAACTAGCATAAGGGGGATTGGCAGGAATGCCGGTACAATTTCAACAAATTTGTCCGGTTCTCGAAAGTGTTCAACACCAATCATGATGAAAGCCAAGCCGTAGACGACTGCGAGCAAGTTCATCATAATCCAATCGACAAGAAATCGTTTCAATTACTTTTCTTCACGCGCACGTGAAAAGTCAACAGCGGAAGTAGGCCCTCCCGGATTCGAACCAGGGTCGTGGGATCCAGAACCCCACATGATGGACCGCTACACCAAGGGCCTAAGCAAGCCTGCGATTGGCCGCCCGTATTTCAACGCAACCGCCGTAAAGCCGCACCCAACATGGCGATCATTGGCAGCATTGCGCCAAAGCCCGGGATGCCTAGGAAACCGTCTTCAGATTCGCCCAGTAACGGTGCTTCTTGAAGGACAAATTGGTCTCCAATCGTTCCATCGGTTCGATAGTGTGTGAACGATATTTCTCTAGCGTCCCCATCATACACTAGGCGCGTCCACCCGTAGGTGCTGTTCTCACGATAGGCACTCCACTCCGGTTGTGGTTCATCCAACTCCTCATATGCGGAGCGACCAGCAATTCCGACGACAAGATGAATGGGGGAATAACCTCGGGCAAAGCGGTCATCTTTGCCATAGTTCACAACCGTTTCACCCGCAACTGGCCATGTCCGCTCATAGAAGTGATCGTGGCCAGCAATGACCAAATCGACGCCCTGATTGACATATAGTGCCTCTAGGGCAGATCGCAACTCTACCTCAGAGCCATGGTAACTGTTACTGGAATACATCGGTTTGTGCCCATACACGATTACGAATGGCGTCGACTCGCGGTCGACTGAACCAAGGTCTTGTTCAAGCCATGCATATTGGGTGCTGCCCGGTTGGTAATCGTGTTCGGTTGACATGAAAACCATGTGAACACCGGGTACATCTCGACTGTACCAGAAAACCTCTGACTCAATTTGACCGTCTGAATCAAATCGGTGCTCGTAAGGTGTAAATCCATACCCTGGCTCATTTTCATGATTGCCGACTGCCGTGACCCATGGAATCACAGTCATGCTATCCTGCTGAAAGTTGAACCAATCATCCCAAGCAGATTGTTCACCATCAGCGTAGGAAATATCACCAGCAATCGTCACCATCTGTGCTTTCGAATCCGCAATGATTGCTTCACTAACATCCATCGCTTCACTGGAGTCGCCATGGTCACCAATCGAGATCCATTCAAAGTGCTGCGCGGATGAATCGATGGGTGTAAAGGTGAATTCTTCTGACCAATCTCCACCACTACTCACTCGATACGTCACCTCTTCTCCGGGCGTAAGGCCGGTCATTGAAGCAAAGTGAAAGGCCATGTCGTGATTGTAACAGTAATCTGTGCTGGGCGCTGTTTGACCATTCCATTCCACCTCACCTGTTGAGCGCCCTTCTGTTGCCCACATGACATTCATGATGGTCGCATCATCTGTCATCTGCAAGTGAATCTGTTGTGGTTGTGTGCTACCTGTCATCGTGCCGGGACATTCCTGAAGTGTTTCACCCAAGTTCTGCGCGTGTGCCAATGGCACAAGCATCAACAAAACGAGAAGAAAAGCGGTGGCGCGCACATGACGCGCACAGGTCATGCCGTCTCAAGCCTTGCCACGGAACCGGTCATTGAGGGTTTGAAGAGAAGCCGCACTCGGTCGCATGATTTCATCGTCCACTTCAGATAGTGGAGTAGCAACCAAACATTGGTCTTCAGTAGCGGTCGCCTTGGTCGGATCAAAGTAGAGTAAACCGGTGACGTGCTTGTCCTCAGATTCAGCCTTGTGTAGCGCGTTCAGCGCGGCCATAGCATCACTAGGGTCGTGGTCTGAACCGATCGTTTCCAAACGCAGAACGCTGCCATCGAACAAAGTGATGTCGTGGTATTCGCCCTCTGGCGCAGCAGCCGATTCAATCGGAGTCTGAGTTGGAATGTAATCGTAAGCGTGCAACTCGACATCATTGTCCTTGACGTAGGTGTATGAGCGCAAACTCTCGTCGTTATTGTTGAATGTAACACAAGGCGAAATCACATCGATGAGAGCGAATCCTTTGTGACTCATCGCCGCCTTCATCAGTGCTGTCAGTTGTTTCTTGGAACCACTGAAAGAACGTGCGACAAACGTGCAACCCAGATTGATGGCTAGTTTGCACAAATCGATGGGCTGGTGTTCATTTGCTGGCCCTTTCTTCTTCTTGCTACCCTTGACTGCAGTGGCACTGTATTGCCCCTTGGTCAGACCATAGACACCGTTGTTCTCAAGCACGTAGACCATGTCGAGATTTCGACGAACAGCATGAATGAATTGTCCAATACCAATGCTCGCAGAATCACCATCTCCAGAGACGGCTAGGAACGTGAGGTCACGGTTGCCCATTGCCGCCCCGGTGGTCACCGCAGGCATTCGACCGTGAACGGTGTTGAATCCGTGAGATTTCCCGAGGAAATATGCAGGAGTTTTGCTACTGCAACCGATCCCACTCATCTTTGCCAATTTTTCTGGGCGCAAGCCATTGTCCCAAGCGGCATTGATGATGACATTGCTAATCTGGTCGTGTCCACAACCAGGGCATAGGGTTGATTTTCCACCCGTATAGTCGTCCTTTGGCAAATCGATAACATTCAGCTTGATGGTCATTCGCCTACCTCCTCTAATACATTCTTGATCAATTCAGCATAATGACGCGCCCGAGGTGGCATTCCATCCGAGTAAGCAGCACTGTGCATGCGAGGAATAAGTTCGTGTGGCAGTTCTCGACGTAGGATTCCATACAGTTGTCCATCACGATTGATTTCCAGAACAATCACGGTTTCATGGTCTCGAATGAATTGCTCGACAACCGGTGAAAGAGGTAGGCTACGTACACGGCACTGACTGACCTTCCGTCCAATTTCATCCTCTAGGATGTCATCGATTTCTTGGATTGAATTTTCCATTGAACCATAATAGATGATGCCGACTTCTTTCTCATCTTCTTCGCGTAGAACGGGTTGTGGAAGCCATGTTCGGGCATTGTCCATCTTACGCTTGAGTCTCATCATCAGCGCCTGATAGACTTCGGGCTTTTCCGAATAGATGCCATCCTCATCGTGTCCGGTTCCGCGATATAGAATCGGGTCCAGACCAGAGCCAGGTAGAGTGCGATATGGAATTCCATCTCCATCCACATCTCGATATCTTCCGTAATTCTCGATTGCGTCGAGTTCTTCTTGTGTCCGCAGAACCTTTCCACGATCCATCGGTGTTTCAGGATATTCAAAACCAGGACAAGACCAACGATTCATTCCCAAATCGAGGTCACTGAACCCAAAGACCAGAGTTTGCAGTCGTTCGGCAATATCGAAGGCTTTCCAGCCATATTCAAAGCACTCTTGCATGTTGCCGGGGATGAGAACAGGGTGAGTTGTATCTCCATGACTGGCCTCATACAACATTGTGAGGTCACCTTGTTGTGTTCGAGTTGGTAATCCAGTCGAGGGGCCGGTTCGGTTGACGTCCCAGATGACTCCGGGAACTTCCGCGAAATAGGCCAACCCAATGAATTCCGACATCAATGAAATACCGGGTCCACTGGTCGCAGTCATCGCACGAATTCCGGACCAACCGCCGCCGACAACCATGCCCGCCGCTGCCAATTCGTCCTCCGCTTGGACGACCGCACAATAGTGGTCGCCATTTTCATCAGCACGAAGTTCAGGAATGTAAGCGATGATTCCCTCCGCCAAACTGCTGCTTGGTGTAATCGGATACCATGACAACAAACCCACTCCGCCGTAGTGGCTGCCAAGTGCAACGGCTTCGTTGCCCTCGACCAAGAACAAATTTTCATCCACGTCTCGTGCCTCGATTCGGAATGGAATCGCATCGAGGTCGACATTTTCTCTGACGAAATTACGACCGAGATCTACGGCCTCTAGGTTGAGTTCAATCGCTCTGGCTTTACCTTTGAACTGCTGAGCCAAAGCTGCATCGAGTGCTGCATCATCGAGTCCAAGAATTTCAGCGAGAAGGCCGACATAAATCATGTTGGAAATCATTTTCGCCAATTTCGGATTGAGTCCACGTGCCATTTTTGTCATTGCTACTCCAATCACAGTACAGTCCTCACGTTCAACAGGCATCTTCACATCGGTATTGAACAGAATCAGTGTGCCGGGTAAACAGTTGGCGACATCCTCGTCCCATGTCGCTTTGTTCATCACGACCTGAATGTGAGTTCGATCACCAGGGGCTTGGTAGCCGTTGTCACTCACTCGGAGAATGTACCATGTGGGTAATCCAGCGATGTTACTTGGGAAGAGATTCTTACCACTGACAGGGACTCCCATATTGAACATAGTATGCAGCAGAATCAGGTTCGCAGATTGCGAACCTGTTCCATTTGCTGTGGCGATATTTAGTTGGAAGTCGTTGACAATCCTTTCCATCGGTGACATTGTCTCCTTGGGCCGCGGGGGGCGTAGCCCCCCTTGCGCGTAAAGGAGGCCCGAGTCGTGCCGATAATAGGCATTGCTGCACCCTCGGCTTCTTTCTAAATGGATTGAATGTCCATTCAGTACAACGTTTACAATGGAAAAAAGTCCTTCGTAGTGGTAGATTTTCGAAGGTGACTCCCTTCCGCTGCGGTTTTGAAGGAGACCGGACTCGGCCGGCGCATGGTGTCCAAGAAGATTGAGCAAGGCTGGGTCAAAGCCGAGAATGAAATCAAGGCGGAAAATCCAGTCAAAGCCCTTGAGATATTGCGAACTGCAGATGCGGATGCAACCGAATCGAAAACGTGGCGACTTGCGGGAGAAGCCAAAGCCATGCAAGCTCGACAATCAGGCAATGACAAGAGATTGTTCAAGGAGGCGGTCAGCCACTATGAGAGTGGTCTCAAATCCAATCCAAACGACAAGAAGGCCCGTCGAAGTTTGAACAGCCTTCGTTCTGAAATGGATGGACTTGGTATTCGTGCTGGCGGCATGTCGATGTTTATCGATGATGGAGCGCCAACATTCCTTGGAATCGTCAGTATCGTTGTTGCCCTCGGTTTGGTTTTGGTTGGACTCAAAGTCATCCCTGATTATTTGGCCGGGAATACTGACGAAATCGCAGTGCTGACCGTATCGTTCCAGACGGATACAAACGACCCTTTGAGCAGACAGGCAGTGGAGATCACGATTGAATTGCATCGGGACGATGCCCCAATCCATGTCGACAATTTCGTAAAATTGACTGAGCGTGGCGAGTATAACGGCGTGATTTTCCATCGCATCATCGACAATTTCATGATTCAAGGTGGCGATTTCCAAAACGCTGACGGAACGGGTGGATACGCAGCTGAATTCTACGGTTACTGTAACGGTCAATCATCGGCCTCTGATTGCTCTTCCCAGACAGCATACACTATTCCCGATGAAGCAGACAATGGTCTTCTCCACGATTCGTGCGTCATTTCGATGGCCAAAACAAACAATCCAAACACAGGAGGTAGCCAATTCTTCTTGATTCCAGAAGATAGCAATCCATCCCACCTTGACGGTGTACACACGGTCTTTGGGACGATTACATCCGGCTGTTCCTATGTTACTCAGATCAGTGAAGTGCAAACCGATGGAAACGACAAACCGATGGCTGATG
>CALCEF010000305.1 GCA_937901365.1 uncultured euryarchaeote
CGAGATAACCATCTGTAGGTACGTCGTGCATTTCGTATTGAATGCCTGCGATTACTTTCGGTCGCTCGTTGAGCTTTGTCAGTTTTGAACAAACACCCGCTACACCTGATGCGTCAATCAGAATTTTTGTCGTGATGGGGAAAGCATCGCCCTTACCTTCACACAGCCAACCTGTGAATTTCCCTCCTGATTCAATTCGGGTCATTCCCGTCAATTTATGACCCAAATTCAAGGTGGCTCCTTCTGCTACCGCTTCATCGGCTATCCACTGCTCAAACAAGTGTTTTTCAAGGACGTAACCCGGTTCAGAAAGTTGTTTGTCGGTGCCATCTGGGAAAATCACCCGGATACCATCGACACGTTTGCTGATGACTGACTGTGGAAGATCCAATTCTAGGTTGGCGACGGCGATGTCAGAGAGGCATTCTCCACAGTGAACAGGCGTACCAATTTCGGCGTGATCTTCAATGAGAATCACCGATAATCCAGCCCGCGCCGCATGCAATGCGGCAGCCCCTCCACCAGGCCCAGCCCCGACCACAAGGACGTCACACTCGGTTCCCATTGGAGGGGGATACAGCCGATACGGGCCTTGAATGCCTCGGTGCCGTAGGCACCGGCGCACGTCCGCTGGATTTGATAGGGGGAACGTTTCCCGCGACCATGGGATGGCTCCGACTGGGACGTTACCTCCGCTCTTTGGAAGACAAGGCGGATCTGATTCGAATCAAGCATCCAGTCGATTGCTATCTTGAGGCAGGGTGTATTGCTGACAAATTGGTCAAGAATGGGGGGCCCGCGGTCATATTCGAGCAACCAAGATTGTCTGATGGTACCATCTCTGAATTTCCATTGGCGATGAATTTGTTTGGAACCAGACGGCGAACAAATCAAGCGTTGCGAGTCGAGAAACCAAGTGAAATCGGTGAACGATTGACCGATCTAATGAAGCCAGATATTGGTGCATTTGCCAAGCGGCCTTGGAAAGCATGGCCCCTAGCCAAGAAGGCACTTTCACTACCTCCAAAGAAAGTCCGAAGAGGAGCCTGCCAAGAGATGAGAATGGCGGACCCCGATGTGACAAAATTACCCATCCCAACGACTTGGCCAATGGATGGAGGCCCGTTTATCACACTCCCTCTGGTCGTCACAAAAGACCCTTCAACAGAGGAGCATAATTTGGGTATGTATCGAGCTCAAGTTTTCGGGCCAAAGGAAGTTGGCTTACATTGGCAGATGCACAAACATGGGGCTGAACACGCAGCAGCAAGTGATGGGAAAATGCCTGTTGCTATTTGCTTAGGTGGCCCCCCTGAATTGATCTTTAGTGCAATCGCCCCACTGCCTGACAATTTGGAAGAATACATGTTTGCAGGATTGTTGGGCGAAAGGCGGCTTCGGATTACCAAATGCTTGACGCAAGATTTGTGGGTTCCCGCTGAAGCTGATATCGTCATCGAGGGATACACTGTTCCTGGAGAAACTAGAGAGGAAGGGCCGTTTGGAGATCATTTTGGCCATTACTCACTGGAAGGAGAATTCCCAGTCCTGCATGTGACTGCAATTACTCATAGGAAAAATGCAGTGGTACCGATGACCATTGTGGGAAAACCGCCGATGGAAGATGGATATCTAGGTGAGGCGATTGGAGACGCTTTCTTACCGGTGCTTCGATTCCAACATCGAGATGTGAAAAACGTATTCTTACCGTTAGAAACCGGTTTTCACAATCTTGCAATCGTTTCCTCTAAGCAACGATATCCTGCACAAGCACGCAAAACTGCACTTGGATTGTGGGGTGCCGGGCAAATGATGTTCCTCAAAACCATCGTTGCCACTGGCCCTGAGCATGATGTGAAGAATCTGGATGCATTGCTTGATGTATTGGATCAAAATGTTTCGATTCCTGATGATTTAGTAGTTCTCGATGGCATGGTCGCTGATCAATTAGCACATGCAGCACCACACGAAGGAGTGCATTCCAAACTCCTCATTGATGCGTCGACTCCAAGAAAGCAAGATGCGCCCAATATTTCTCTGGATGATGTTGAAGGAATTTCTCAGCATCGCTGGATTCGCCCTTCAATGTTGGTCATTACAACACATATCGAAGGGGGCCCTTCAGAGACAGAGAACACTGAACACGTCGACGAAGAGGCTGCACAGAAACAAAGGGATAAGATATTACAATTGAGAAATTCAATTTGGCAATTGGATAATTCAAATAGTCTTCGTTGGATATTTATCACCGATGATAGCGTTGATTTGGATTCAGATGATGCATTGCGAGTGTTGTTATGGCAGTTATTTTGCAGATTTGAGGTCAGCCGAGATTTACACTATTCTCCCGAAGGTAGCAGAATTTGTTGGGACGCAACAGCCCCAATTCCTTCGAATAATGGAAAACTGCCTGTACGTAGATGGCCAGCAGTTTGTATTCATGATTCTGAAATACAGAAAAAGGTCGATGAATGGTATGAAGAGGAGGTGCGGAATTGGGTATGAAGGAAATACTTGAATTCGTGAAAATAGAGCATACTCTATTCTCCCTTCCCTTTGTTTTCATCGGAGCATGGATTGCAGGTGAACCCACGGCCATTCAACTCGTTTGGATCTTGGTTGCAGCCGTTGGTGCTCGTGGTTTGGCAATGGCTCTGAATCGGATTATCGATCGCGAAATCGATTCGAATAACCCGCGTACATCCAACCGACATCTTGCCAGCGGCAGTATGTCGATGAAAACTGCGTGGTCATTGTGTACATTATTCCTGGGAATGCTTCTCATTGGAGCCTGGCAATTGAATGCGGTTGCACTTGCAATGAGTTGGCTACCAGTACTCGCCTTCGTGATTTACCCATACACGAAAAGAATCACATGGGCTTGTCACCTTTGGTTAGGCCTTTGTTTGGGTTTAGCCCCCGCAGGAGCTTGGCTAGGAATTGTAGGTGGTGATTTGGGTTGGTCAGCCATCACGGATTGGCATTGGTACCCAACTATCTTTTGGATCTGCCTTGGCGTGATGTTTTGGATTGCTGCATTTGATCTCAACTATGCTTTGATGGATATCGAAAACGATCGTGAGCATAACATTCAATCATTTCCTGCCCGATTTGGAGAACAACATACATTGCGAACCAGTGTTCAACTCACCCTCATATGGTTCGCATGCTTTGCGATTGCCGACCCCATTGATGAATTCTCATTCTTAGGAGCCGCCCTCATCATGTCTCTTGTTAACATTGGAGTAATCATTGGACAAAAGAAGTTGAATGACTTTCAGAAGACTTTCTTCTACACCAGTGTCCTCACAGGATGGGTTTTGCTTGGAGGGTTGATTGCTGCATGAGTGAGGATGTTGACCCATTTGATCTCTCAAAGGCACTTGAAGGCGCGGCAAGATCCCACCTTGACCCCTCGATTTCAAGATTTGAAATTCGATCAGAATACGGAATGGCAGGGGACCAAAAAAATGCAATTGAAAAAACCGTTACTCAATTGAGAAATTCTCAATCTAGATGTGTGATGTTGGGCGTTACAGGTTCAGGCAAAACATTCGCCATGGCAAACATCATCCAAGAACTGAATATCCCTACATTGATCCTATCACATAACAAAACTCTATCTCGACAACTTTGGCAAGAGATGTCAGGATTGTTCCCTGAGAATGCGGTAGAATATTTCGTCTCACATTATGACTACTATCAACCCGAAGCCTATCTACCAAAGAGAGATCTATACATTGAGAAAGAATTGTCATTGAATGAACGTATTGAGCAGGAGCGCTTCTCAACTGTTGCATCTCTTGTTTCACGCCCTGATGTCCTCGTAGTTGCCACAGTATCAGCGATTTACGGACTCAATCCACCAGAGACGTTTCTGCAACAACATGCCCGCCTTCATGTCGGGCAAGAAGTTGAGCCGCAGGACGTTGTTAAGGAACTGGTTGCACTCCAATATCGACGCGTGACCGGTGAAATTTCTCGAGGTGAATTGCGATTGAGAGGTGAAGTGCTCGATCTTTGGATGCCGAGCAGGGATGACCCAATTCGGATTCAATTTGACCTTGATGGAATTACTAGAATCCAGGTGTGTGAAGCCGTTTCATGGGAGGCTGTTGACGAAATCGAAGAGGTGTGGGTTCACCCAAAGGAGTTCTTCATGACCGGACCCGATCGATTTGAAAGAGCGTTGGATGACATTGAATTTGAACTGCAACAAAGATTAGATTTCTTTGAAAAAGCTGGCATGGATTTGGAAGCACACCGCCTAGAATCAAAGACACGTTACGACTTAGATATGCTGCGAGAAATCGGGCATTGTCGCAGTGTTGAGAATTATTCGATGCACTTTGATGGTCGTGATTTTGGAGAACGCCCCTACTGTTTACTCGATTTCTTTGCTGCATGTGCGCAAACGTTTCATGGTTCAAAGGAAAAATTCCTCGTGATCATGGATGAAAGTCATGTCACATTGCCCCAACTGGGAGGGATGTATCATGGAGATCGTTCAAGAAAAGAAAATCTAATTGAGCATGGATTTAGGTTACCCTCTGCTGCAGACAATAGGCCATTGAAGGCCCATGAATTTCAAGCATTAGTCCCCCAGATGCTCTATGTGAGTGCAACGCCAGGAGAACGAGAACTGCGGCAACTTTGTGAAGTAACTGGACAACCTGTTCAAGAGATCGACCCGAAGGCAAAGCGTAAGCCGCTACTGAAAGACGCTTTAGGTGAAATACAAGGAATTTCGAAAATGGAAATTCGCCCTACGGGGTTGCTAGATCCTGAGATTGAAGTTCGACCAACAGAGGGGCAAGTCCAAGATTTGTTGGACGAAATCACAGCATGTACACAAAGAAATGAAAGAATATTGGTCACTGTGATGACGATTAAATTTGCAGAAGAAGTAGCAGATTACCTCCAAAGAATGGGTGTGAAGGCCCATTATCTCCATTCTGAAATCGATACGTTGGAACGGAGTGAAATCATCAAAGCACTTCGAATTGGGTACATTGATGTCATCGTAGGAATCAATCTATTGCGTGAAGGTCTCGACATACCCGAAGTAAGTCTCGTGGCGATATTTGATGCCGATAAAGAAGGGTTTCTTCGGAATGAAAGAAGTTTGCTGCAAACAATTGGGCGCGCCTCTAGAAATCAGAATGGGCGAGTCATCCTCTATGCAGATACAATCGGGCGAGCGATGGATTCTGCAATTGCTCAAACAATTGAACGGAGGCAAAGACAAATTGCGTATAATGAACAAAATGGAATCACTCCGAAAACAATCGAAAAACCGTTGCCAATCATGGGAATTGAGGCTGAACAACTTCTGGCTGGCACCGCAGGGAAAGGTGTGACTGGTGGCAAAAGATTCGTCGGGGGATTAACTGGCCAGACAGGGAAAGGTAAGACTGCTGATTTGATCAAGAAATTCAATCTTGGTGCAGGTTCTTGGGGAGATGATGTTCTTTCCAATTTGTCTCAACCTGATG
>CALCEF010000306.1 GCA_937901365.1 uncultured euryarchaeote
CATTTGGTAAGGAATGGGCAGAGTATTGCGGAGCACTTTCAGGCACCCCCTGCAGTAATGGATCTGTTGCCCTCATCGCAGCACTTCATTCACTCGATGTTGGCCACGGGGACGAAGTCATCGTCCCAAGTCATACGTACATCGCGAGCGCGACCTGCATCTCGCTGGTTGGAGCAACCCCGGTCTTCGTTGAAATAGAGGAAGATTACTACACCCTAGACAAAGATGCGGTTGAAGCCGCAATCACACCTCAAACCAAAGCCATCATCGGTGTACACCTGTATGGTCAACCAATCGCCCCAGGGGTCTTTGAATTGGCCAAGGAAAGAGGCATCCCCATCATTGAGGATTCCGCCCAAGCACATGGAACATCATTGAATGGAAAGCGTGCAGGATCCTTTGGTGACATTGCAACATTCTCATTTTTCCCTAGCAAGAACATGGCAGTTGGTGGAGATGGTGGCGCAATTCTCACCAATCGCGAAGACCTCGTTCAACGAGTCTCGACCTTCATTGATCATGGACGCTCAGACAAATATCGAAACGATGTACTCGGGACAAACTTCCGCCTCTCTGAGATTCAGTGCGGTGTAGGTCGAATCCAACTCAAACACCTCGATGGTTGGGTTGAGCGAAGAAACGAAATCGCTGCAAGATATTCAGCAGCATTTGCTGAACTGAGTCACCTCAAAATTCCAAAGGTTCGCGAGGGTGCCGTTCACGCATGGCACCAGTATGTCGTTCGGGTCGGCGACAGAGAATCCTTCCAAGCGCACATGAATTCCATGAACATCTCAACAGGTATTCATTACCCAATTCCTTGCCATTTACAGCCCGTGTATTCTGATCATCCACAGGGTCAGCGCGGCTCACTTGAGTATACAGAATCGGTATGTGATGACATCGTCAGCATCCCTGTGATGCCATTGTTGACCGATGATGAAGTCCAACGCGTAATCGATGCAGTGACAAGTTGGGTCCCCTGACTTACAATTCGTCACACCAATCACACCACGGGTCGCGAGCCAGTGAACCATTTCCAAATCGATCATCGTTGGTAACATCTGACCCCAACCACTCTGGGCGAACAAATTCAAAATCAGCTGACGGCACCTCAAGCTCCGCCATTACCAATCCATGATTGTCTCCCTCAAAGACATCAATTTCCCAACATAACCCCTCTTCAGAAGGCACCTCATAACGGGTCTTCATCACATAGGGGAACCTGAATGAAGTCACAAGATCCCGCACATCTTCTACCATCACCTCGAATTCCCATTCTGCCCGTGAGTAATCGACCATCGGCCCCTTCACAGTGACAAAGGCAGAATTCCCAACCAACCGGACCCTTGGTGTGATGTTAGCGTCTTCAATCAAATCAGATAATTGTCGGATTACATCCATCGGCAAATTTCTGACAAGAATTCTCTCTTCTAAGCAGAGATGATTGTTCTCGATCTGAATTTTCCATTTAGGGAGGTAGCATTGAATGATTTTCGAACCCCGGCCGAGCGGCGGTAGGACAGCCGGATCAGGCACGAAGAATCGATATTCAATCTCGATTCCATCACCGGACATGAACCTGGTTTTTCACGACAGGCCTTGAGCATGATGCAACCGACCCATTCAAGCGAGAGATTCGCCACGCCTTACACATGGGCGAGCCCCGAATCCACAAGAACGGCATCGTCGATGTTGAGTTTGGCGATGACGTCACATTGGTCGAACCAGTCAACCTCTATGGATGCACATTGGGCGACAACGTGTTCGTAGGCCCCTTCGTGGAAATCCAACGCCGCGTCTCCATTGGTGCGCGCACACGCGTGCAAAGTCACGCCTTCATTTGCGAACTCGTGACCATTGGTGAGGACTGCTTCATCAGTCACGGTGCGATGTTCATCAACGACCCATTCCGAATCGGCGGCCCCGCTCGCGGCGATCAAACCCAGTGGAAAGAAACCACCATCGGCAACCGAGTGAGCATCGGCACGAATGCCACCATCATGCCTGTCCGCATCTGCGACGATGTCGTGATTGGAGCGGGCAGCGTAGTAACCAAAGATATCACAGAGCCGGGCACATATGCAGGTAACCCTGCTCGCAAAATGTGAACCCTCTCAATAATCCCTGAATCTTGGACCAACCTCATATCAGGCGTTTTCAAGACACACCGGATGCGTGCATTCCGGAACTTCGTAATATTGTCGAGTATCAGGGTCGAAGACATCGATTTGCAAGGTAGATCCAGCATTATTGACAGTCACAATGGTCGATGCAGAAGATGGCAAATAATCCTCACCAGTGCTCATCAAACTCAGCCGGATTGTGTGGCCAGCAGGCACTTCAACATCCATCGGGAAGAATTCCATTAGCGCCGTAATTTCTTCAAACGGAGCCGCCCAAGTTTGCTCATCAGTTCCACCTGCGTGATACCTCAAATCCATGATGGCATGACCGATGTGAATGCACGAAGCCCCATCACAATCTTCCAATATAGCGTAAATTTGTCCACCAACCGTCATGGTATTCACATTGACATGAAGCCTTGGCAGGCCACCAAAATACAGGGCTTCTTCCAACGGCGGAGTTTCGTATACAGGGCCGGTATTCGCATCAGGAGGAATGGTGTTGGGTCCACCAGCCGCAGCAAGTTCAGCGCTGCCCAATTCCCACAAGATCTCAGTGGTTTCAGTCATAGGATATCGCTCTTCCAAACGCCATTCTCCTCGATTGGATTGGATTTCAACTCCCAGCCATGGTTTTGGCCCCTCATCTTTCAGATAGTAAGTAAACCACTCGAACAAATCCTGCATCCAGTCCATCCGAACCATCTCGGGATATGCCTCAATGCCTCGACCCACACCACTTCGGTCAAACATGATGTCTGGCCGGTCAGGATAATCGTGATCCCATTGTCCAAACAGCCCCTTCGCTTCGATTCCATGATCGTAGAGTAGGTTGATTGTTGGGACAGCCATATGAGGGTCAACATTCCAATCATGCATGCCTTGGATTAGATACACACTGCCATTGTAATTGTCTAGAACTCGATCAAGGAAATACCGCTCAGCCCAGTAACTTCCGGCGGCTTCGCCACCCCACATGTATGCAGCAACACCTGTACCCGGGCCGATGATGTAGTCTGGGCATGCATTTTGCAAATCCTCCGAATCTCCATCTAATCCATAACTTCCGTAAACACCGTTGTGCATGATTGGTGCGCGAGCTTCACTACTGCCATTTCTCCACATCAATTCCATGACGCCAATCAGTCCAGAAATGGGGACGATTGTCGCAAGGTGTTCATTCCCAAACATCGCACCTTGCCAAGGCGTGCTACCGTCGTATGATTTCCCAATCATTCCGACCTTGCCATTGCTCCATTCCTGTGATCCCAACCATGTGACAGCAGCATCCACGCCGAGTTGTTCAGCGTTACCCATCAGGTCCATACAATGGTTTGAACGACCCGTACCCATTACCGATACTTGCGCGAACGCAAAACCATGCGGCACGATTTGTTCAATGATCATTTGACCGAGCCAAGTCCCCGGTTCTTCAATCCCAGGAGTACTCACAGATGATTCATCGAAATACGGTCCGAATTCAGCGATGACCGGCACCGTCGTTCCATTGGGGACCATCGGAATCCAAACGGCCAGACTCACTTTTCCATTGGGCGCTGCACCACCCTCCTCGATGGGTAAATCAAATTCAACAAAGTGGTGTGTTCCACTCCAAAGGCTCTCGCCATTCGGGCCAGTGAATGAACCATTTTCAAGGACATACGAATGTGTGTCATCGGTCACGAAATCGACGAGATGGCGTTCCCAAATGGGAGGGTAATCTCCGGAGCGATCTCCAGCGATATGACTTTGCAGTGATGATACGAAGATCTGACTCAACAGTAAACCGACGATCGCAACCGCCACCAATCCCCCCATTATCAGCCGACGTCGGCCTAATCGAGCCCACCCTCTGCGGGCTACAAATTCAACCGCGTCAGAGATGATGACCGCATCGAGAACTTCGTCGACCATGCTACCCCTTGACCTTACGTGGCACACACCCACACATCAGGCTAACGACTAGACATCCAACCTAGAGAGCGGCCACACCCACAGAAACCCAGCCCGTAAGATGTAGCATCAGAAAGGCAACGGCTTGTCCAATCGCTCAGCCATTTCCACATATCGATTGGTGTGTTCAGTTCCGGGAACGTGAATCACAAATTGCCAATAGCGCCAGGCTGCAACAGCGAGCACCGCAAATCGATGCAAGTCAGGAAGTGCTGAACGTTCAGCATCTGTCAAAGGTCGAACCGACTCATATCCGGCCAACAATGCATCCCATAATTCGGGAACGGGCAAACCATCTTTCCAACCAAATCCAACATAGGTAGTTACCAGATCCATCGCCAATGTTTCGATACAAATTTCTTCAAAATCGAGCAGCGCGAGAACTTCACCCTCTCGCCCAATCACATTATCAGGATACAGATCACCATGAATGATGCCCGTGGGCAAATCATCTGGGATGCTTCGCTTGAGACGACGACTTTCTTCTTCCAATAGGTGGAGAAAAGGAGTCATTGATCCATTTTCATGTGCCTCATTCACCATTTTATCCCAAAGGGTATATCCAATCGCGAATGTGGTCGAAATACTCTCGTGAATGGGAACCTCATGCATTTTCGCCTGTGCTTTGCCCAGTTCGAAAAGCGAAGAAACATCCGAAGGCAGCCAACCCCCTTCAATAAACGGCATCAACATCCAAGCCTGATTATCCTTCACAAGCATCCGCAAACCCCCCTCCAACAGTATCGGAGCGGGCGTAAGCACGCCGTGTTCAGCCAGCCAACATGTATGTTGGATAATCTGCTCCACTTCATCTGGTGGTCTTTCATCCCAGACTTTCAGAACGAGTTTTGTTCCATCATCTAGCGTGAGCAGATAGTTCGAATTGGCCCACCCACCGGCAAGCGGCTCCATTTTATTGAGTGGAGACACTCCAGCTGCTGCTAACAACCACGCAGCCTCTTCGACACTCACATCAGTATACGCCATTCAAACACCTTCACAATTTGAGTGCATCACGGATGGCACTTCGGAACATTGCAATCGAACGTCGATGATCGACAACTCCTGCGTGCGCTTTCGCCTTGACTCCATACTCTTCCCGATTTTCATAAGTGTCTTTGATTGCAGCCACCCAAGCATCCAAATCACCATCTCTTGGAACTACAATACCCCCCTCGCCTACGGCTTCGGGTTGACTTCCAATATCAATCGTTACAGATGGAACACCAAAGAGTCCAGCCTCGTTGATGACGCGGCCCCATGAACCCGTACTCGATACGGTAAGGACATGCACATCACAACCGGAGAACACCTCCTCCACCGATGTATGACCTCTCCAAGTTGCATTATCGAACTCCCCGAGTGCTTCAGCATAGGAACCTCCTCCGTACACATCGACACGCGCATCTGGCCAAACCTCTTGCATATGCGGCAACAATCGATTGTAGAACTCGAATCCTTTCTCAGGAGTGACGCCCACGACAGCAATTCTTGGCACAGCACCATCGTTCCTTTCGACCCTTGCAGTCAACCCTGCAAGGCGACGCTGTGAAACCTCTTCGACACTACCGAACCGCTCAGCGTAATTCACTGGAAGCGGCACGTGTTCACCATATTGGAGATTGAATACACCATTTATCTGTTTGAGCAACCCCTGTCCAGCACCACATACCGCCGCCGCCCCTTCCAGAGATTCTCGATAGATTCTGGGGTGATTGAATTGCAACTCATCACGAACAAAGACGAGATATGGGATTCCAGCAGCGGTGAAAGCCCTAGCTGCTCCTGCAGACCAATGAAGTTGAGTGACACCCAGCAATTGTTCACCACTCTCTTCTGCCATCTTCTTTTCAGATGCTAAGAATGGATTCAACCACTTTGCAAATGCACGACTTCTCTTGAGAAGATGCTGTTGCTCAAACCATAACTGATTGCGACCGGTTTTCTTGTTGCGTAATCGCCAGGACAAACCAGACCACAAATCTTCAACAGGAATATTGCAAACCTCTCGCTCCAATCCACTATCGAGTGTTAAATTGGTCACATCGCCTCGCATTGAACTCTGGAAGACCTTAACGGACCAACCATTTGCATCTTCAACACCACTCTCGTCCTCAAGGGGTGTGTAATCGGGAGCGTCCTCGATGTATGGCCCATCCCAAATCACTCCTTTCAGGAGTGTTGCCAGAGACATTTCAGCCCCACCAGCAGGGGGGTCAAGGTCCCGAACTGCTGCCAGAATGCGGACACCCATGACGAGGGCGGTAAGTCTCAACCACATCAAATCGCCCCATGTTCGCAGCCGAACAAGCCACAGTCGACACCGTCATGAACAAGACCGAGGTCGCGCGTCCATGGGATTGACCATCGCAGTGGTTGGAACAGGTTACTGGGGCCGCAACCATGTCCGCACATGGGTGGGCCTGAAACAAGAAGGCGCCATCGCTCGCCTGATCGTTTGTGATGTCGATGAAACAAGAGCGCGCGAACTCGCTGAAGAGTTCGATTGTGAATGGCACACTGACGCACTCACTTTGCGTGAAACATTTGCAATTGACGCCGCTACAATCGCCACACCAACACCGATGCACGCACCTTTGGCAATTGCATTGATGGAGCAAGGTGTAGACGTCCTGGTAGAGAAACCCCTTGCGATGGATGAAGCAGAAGCACAATCCATTGTAGCCTGCGCCGAAAAAGAGGGACGCCTACTGTGCGTCGGCCACTTGTTCCGTTACCACGTCGCCATTCGAAAGGCTGCTGACATGATCGCAGCAGGGGAGATTGGCCCAGTTCTGCACATCGAGTCCGAACGACTCTCTGTTCGCGAACCACGGCCCGATATTGGAGTCATTGCAGCTCTAGCGATCCATGACATGGACATCTGTCGCGATTTAATGGGTGATATCGACCCCGAGGAAATTGATGCTTTTTCACTACCGAGTGAACTTGAGGGAATCGAAGATCATGCTGTGATTCACATGCGATTCCCATCAGGTACTTGCAGCAATCCACTTGGCCCCTCGGCTCAAATCACAGTCTCTTGGCGAAGTCGAGTACGTGGCAAGGTTCGCGAGTTACGAATCATTGGCCGTGACGCATCACTCCATATTGACTACCTAGATCACACAGGAATTTGGTTACATCGACATCCAGAGAATATTCGAGGACCAGAATGGGGTGGTTTTGGAGCCGCACCCCGTGAGCGCGTCGAAATCTCTGATGGAGAACCAAGTTTGACGGCCGAATTACGGGCGTTTGCAGAAGCGAGCAAGGCCCTTGCAGCAGGTGATTCGTTTGAATCTCTCAATCTACTTGCCCCCGGTCCAATTGGGGTCATCGGCATGCGCTTGGTCGAAGCTGCATTGCAGGCAACCAAAGAGTGACGATGAGATGATTCAAGAAGCGAATCCACTTCGCACAATCATGGCACTAGATTTGGCTGAACCCATTTTGGGTGGAATCTATGACCTCTATGTCGATGCACTCGGTGCAACAGTAGCATGGTGGCTTGGCCACCTAACCCTCTTCGGCTTGATTTTCATGGTGTATTGGGTGGTTACAAATTGGAGTGCAATCAAATTCGGATTGGGAATTAACGGCACTCGAATCTCGGCGTGGCTGTTCTTGATCGGTGCAACCGTAGGCCAATTCATTCTCTATCAGGACCAATTTGGATTCCCAACATCGGGCGCATTTATCACCGCTCTAAGCACAAGCCTCTACCTGTGGTGGCAGTGGTATCAAATCGAGCCACAGAAGGTGTGAACACCACGAGTATTCATGAGCCGCTGGCAACGCCATCCGTAGGATGGCGACCTTCGGAGACCACCCACCTCTTCCCGATTCATTGGAATCACTGCTCGCCGATGAAACCGTATCGACACTTTTTCTGAAAGCTGAGTGCCCACCCCGGGTCAAGGCAGGACACATCACAGAATTGCGATTAGAAGAATTGGATTCTACAGCATGGGATAAACCAACTCTTGAAGCCCTTGCAGATGAGTTGGTCACCATCATTGAACAACACGCCCACCGTTCCGATTGCTTTGTTGAAATCGAGAGAGAGGGTTGTAGAATCATCCAGGCAGGAGATTTGAGAATCACTTGTGCATGGCCTCCTTTTTCAGAAGCATGGGAGATTACAGTCGTTCGACCAGTTGCGCATTTATCACTCGCCGATTACGAATTGGACCCCCGCCTAATCAAGCGCCTTTCAGATCATCACCGGGGAGTATTCGTCGTTGGTAAACCCGGCTCGGGTAAAACCACATTCGCACAGGCAATCGCTGCCTACCTTGACGAAGACATCGGCGCGATGGTCAAGACCATGGAATCCCCACGAGACCTAC
>CALCEF010000307.1 GCA_937901365.1 uncultured euryarchaeote
CGAAATAGATCGATAATGGAATCACGAGAGCGATTGCAAAGCACCCGATGAGTGCCGAAATGGACCACAACATTTCGGTCACCGGATTGATCTTGAATGGCTCGACCATTTCCAATTCATGTTTGGTAGTCTCAACAAGTGGGGAATACTCTGCGGGGTGTATCTCATCACTGCTGACAAGAGTAATGGTCCAAACTCTGGTGCCGTTGTGGACCGAAATGAGCTCTTCTGAAGCCTCTTCAGCATCCTCCAAGGAATCCGCATACAGACTGCCAAGGCCTCCCATTGGTAGCTCAGGGGAAACAATGCCTCTGATCGTCATCATCCCATCTTCTTCAGCGGTGATGCTGTGAACCTGTGCCGCAGTGCATACGTTGTATTCCTCAAACGCTTGTTCGTCCGTTTGTCTACAACTAAATCTGTCAGCATCTTCATCACCCAGCATTTCGTGGTAAAACCACACACCATCAGAAACCCCAACAGAGATCACATCATCTTGCTCAACCCCATCGAAGGTTACGTTTAGCCAGGTGGTTGAACGGTTGGTCGTAAATGTCCATGTTTGAGTGGTATTTTCCTCACTCAAACCTTGGTCAACCGCATCGTGATTCACAGATTCGTTCGATGTGTGATACATGTAGTAGGATGAATCGATTGTTGCACCATAAACGGCGTATGAAAGGATTACAATCAAGGTCAATCCAAGGCCAATCATGGTCCGAAGCATGTTCGGATTTTGGGCCATTGCCTTCTTCATCAAAGCGCCCAATTGCCATCACTGTTTGAACCTTGGCAGAATGGCCTGAAGTAAAGCCCCACCGTAGGTGGGCGGTCAGCGTTAAATATGGGGTGTTGGTCGGCGACTTGCTTAGGTGGCTCTCATGACCACGTTTTACGATGTTCCAGCAGACCTCTTGATTCCTGTCCTAGCCGAGCGCTTGGAGAAGGATTACGAGGTCATTTCACAGGACGAGAAATTCGATTTTGCCAAAACAGGAGCCCATAAAGAGCGTCCACCGATTCAGAGCAATTGGTGGTTCCTTCGCACTGCAGCGATTCTGCGAAAGGTAGGTCGCATGGGTCCAATCGGCGTAAACCATCTTTCACAGACCTTCGGTGGCCCAAAAAACAGAGGCTCAGCACCAAACCGAGCAACGGCCGGCAGCCGCAATGTGATCCGTACATCACTCCAGCAACTTGAGGATGCAGGACTGGTGGCATCACGGCTCAATGCAGCAGGAACCGTCAACATGGGTCGAATCCTGACCGCTGAAGGTCAGAAACTACTCGACGAAATCGCGCACGAAGTTCGCTCGCAAGCCGAGGAAGCATATCCTGGGCTTGGTAAGTACTGATGGAGAGGAGACTGTGGGTGAAACGATGTCGGTAGCAGATGACGAACTCGCACAGATTCGCGCTGCACGACAGGCCGAGATTCAGCAGCAAATCGAGGCCCAAGCCGAACAACAGATGCAAGCCGAAGCACAAGAGGCAGCTGCCGAAGAAGAGGCAAACATGATCGCATCTGCTATGCGAACCATTCTCACACCTGAAGCACGAGATCGATTGGCTCGTGTTGAACTAGGGCACCCAGAATTAGCAGCAACTGTCAAGCAGCACCTGTTTACACTACACCAGGCCAACCGCATCAACATCCCTGTGGATGATGAAATGCTCAAGCGCATTTTGCAAGGCCTTTCGGAAAACAACCGTCGGGAGACAACCATTCGTAGAATCTGAGGGATGATTATGGCACGCCACAAACCCTACGCCAAGAAGAAGCGCCTCAATAAGGTGACAAAGCAAAACCGTCGTGTACCTGTGTGGGTCATGATGCGAACAAACCGCAAGGTCACCACTCATCCAAAGCGTCACCACTGGCGACGCAGTAAACTACAACGCTGAAAGAGGAATGAACATGGGTGAAACAAAAGAGATGGTCGTCCCTCTAAGGGCTGCTTGGGCAGTTCCTCGTACTCAGCGAGCCGCTCGCGCAATGAAGGAAATTCGCAAGCACGTCACCCGTCACATGAAGGTGACAGAAGACGAAGAATTGTGGATTGACGAAGCGGTCAACCATGCCATTTGGGCACGTGGAATCCAAAAGCCACCCCGGAAGATTCGCGTTGTCGCAACTCGGGAAGAAGGATTCCCGATTGAAGTCAAACTTGTAGAGGAGTGAAGAAAATGGGCAACATTCGACCGTCATTCATCAAGATTCGCGCCATCCGTCTTTGTGAGGAATACAAAGATCAGTTCAATGCCGATTTCGATCACAACAAAGCACTCGTCGAGCAATTCACAGATGTGGATAACAAGCGCATGCGCAACTGGATTGCAGGCTACGTCACCCGCTACATGCAGCGACGTGAGGACTGAGGTGACCACATGTCGGCCCCCGAGGTCGATCAATCCGGCGAGATTGGACATGTCCATCATCCTCAACGTCAAGTCCTATTGGATTTCATGAAGCACCTAAAGGAAAATGGAATCCTCCGATTTTCGTATCCCATGCCCGATCAAGAGCGAGGGGCTGGGTGGATGATGTTCCTGTATGAACGCGTATCTGATGACATCATCAATTCGTTCGGGGCCTGAACATGGGCAACAATTCGAGCATTCCGCATCCTCAATGGAATTGTGATTTGGTCATCGTATTGGTCGAACCCCAATTCGAAGGCAATATCGGGGCTGTCGCTCGTTGTCTGAGGAACTTCGGCCTCCACGAACTTAGGATTCTACGCCACGATGGCAACTTTTCCGAAGAAACACGAAACCGCGCAAAGCATGCACAGGGCGTCCTAGATGATTGCCAAGTCTACCAAGACTGGGATGCTTGTTTTGAGGACATCAATTTGGTCATCGGTACCAGTGGCAAGCGTGAATTGGGTGACAAGGTGCAGTTCCGCCACTTCTTGCTACCAGCGGAATTGGGTGAGCGCCTCTCAGATGTCGAGGGGAAAGTGGCGATTGTATTCGGTCCCGAGGGCATGGGTTTGACCCAAGACGAGTTGAGGGCCTGTGATTTGATGCTCACCATTCCAACCTGGGAAGGATATCCAATCCTCAATCTCAGCCATACAGTTGCAATCGTGTGCTACGAGTGGTTCCAGACTCTATTGCCGAAGGTTGGCAATGACAGGGCGTTGCCCAAAACCGTGCACACTGAGAGAATACTCAACCCCGATTTGAAACGGCAAATTCGCAGACGTGCAAAGGAAATCGCAGATGCTTCTTCCAAGCGGGATGATCAAAAAGCCATGACTGCAGATACACTGAGTCGTGTCATATTGCGTGGGATGCCCACAGATGACGAGGCACACAGTTTGCTCGGTATTCTAGATGCGGCCACCAAGGCCATGAAGGGTGATGACTGATGGATTCACCAACCACTCAATTGTTTACGGCGCGTGATGGCCGAACGCTGGATGTTTTGGTTGGAGGTGATGCAAGTTCACAAACTGCCCTTGTTTGCCATCACGGCACACCTAGTGATGCGACGATCTGGAATGATTGGCATGCGGATGCCTTGGAAAACAAGTTGCGATTGATATCAGTTTCAAGACCTGGCTACGCCTTTTCTGA
>CALCEF010000308.1 GCA_937901365.1 uncultured euryarchaeote
CAGTATGAGATTCTTGGGAATGGAAGGCTTGGAACATCCACTGTAATTGGTTCTTGTTCTTGTGACGTACGATATTCATTGATGACATCGATTAGATTCTGATCGTTGGCTGCAACTTGACTCCAAATGTGGTGGATCATCCTCTCTTGCACACACATTACATCATCGTCATTCATCCATGCACCTTCAATATCGAAGGAGATGAATTCATTCAGGTGCCGGTATGTGTCATGCTTTTCAGCGCGGAAGGCTGGTCCAATTTCGAATACACGCTCAAGGCCACCGAGCACAGCCAGTTGCTTGTACAATTGCGGAGATTGGGAAAGGTAAGCATCCGTTTCGAAATATTTCATCGGAAATAGATTGGTTCCACCTTCGGAAGCGCTGGCGATAATCTTCGGGGAATTCATTTCGCTGAATCCCTCGGTGATGAGGTGTTCGCGCCCGTATTGCAGAACCTTCCCTCGTAACTGGAACATTGCGTTCACGTGCGCGCGACGCAAGTCTAGGTGTCGATTGTCTAGTCTGACATCGAGCCCTACGTGAACATCGTCGACGACTCCGACAGGTAGAGGTGTTTCTGCGAGAGCTAATATCTGTCCAGATGACACATTGATTTCGTATTCTGCCGGAGGTTCAGGTTCGCCCTCTGGGACCTTGGGTGGGCGCTTTTGGGCGACCGTTCCCGTGACCTGAATCGTCGATTCTCGACTTGCACTTTGGATCGCATCGAAGACATTCTCATCCATGTTGTCTTTTTTGAGGAATGCTTGGAGGTGGCCTGTGCCATCGCGCAGCATCAAGAAACAGATGGCTCCACGACCGCGCACAGCCTCGGCATAACCCGCAACCGTCACTTCGTGACCAATCATTTGGGCACCCATATCACACACTTCACCAAGGGTGTGTGTGCGGTAATGGGTCGGCTCCCACTCGCGTCCATCGCGCCCGGTCATGCTCATGGGCGTGTGCGTCCTCCACTTCAATCGCACGGCCAAAAGTGGTGTTCATTCAGGCCTCTTTCGTGAAACGCTCCCGCCCTCATCATTGATATGCAGAAGGAGGTTCGCCGGGTTTAATGTCACACGAGAGTTTACTCTTCACCTCAGAGTCTGTAACCGCAGGCCACCCTGACAAACTCTGTGATGCGATTTCCGATGCTATTCTCGATGCCTGTTTGCAACAGGACCCACACGCGCGCGTCGCCTGCGAAACCATGGTCAAGGGAACCGATACTGGGAGTACAATTATTCTCGCTGGAGAAATCACCTGTGCCCCTCCGGAAATTGACTATGAGGCAGTCGCCAGAAAAACTGCAGCATCGATTGGATACACCGACCATGAATACGGGATGGACGCCGAAACTTGTGATGTTCAAATGTTGATTTCTACTCAATCTCCAGACATTAGTCAAGGTGTTGATCAAGGCGACATCAATCAGGGTGCTGGCGATCAAGGATTGATGTTCGGATTCGCCACCAGCGAATCAGAATCTTATCCAACCCTTTCTGGTCAATACATGCCTTTGTCGGCACTACTTAGTCAGGCTCTGACAAGGCGCCTAAAGGAAGTTCGCGAGAATGGTTTGCTTCCTTGGTCGAGGCCCGATGGTAAATCACAGGTAACCATCGAATATGGTGCCTATGGAGCACCACGCCGCGTCTGGGCCGTTGTCATTGCAATTCAGCATGATGATATGTTGGAGAAATTCGGCTCTGAAAAGGCGGAACTTGAGTTCATCCAAAGTGAAATCAAACAGCATGTAATCGATCCAGTCATTCCATCGGAATTAATCGATTCAAACACGGATATAATCATCAATGGAACGGGTCGTTTTGTGCAGGGTGGCCCCCACGCTGATGCAGGGGTTACGGGCCGCAAAATCATCGTTGACACCTATGGCGGCATGGGTCGACATGGTGGTGGAGCATTCAGCGGCAAGGATCCTTCAAAGGTTGATCGTTCCGCGACTTATGCTGCAAGATGGGCTGCAAAACATGTCGTGGCTGCAAAATTGGCCAAGCGATGTGAAATCCAATTGGCCTATGCCATCGGCGTAGCCGAACCCGTCAGTGTTCGAGTGACAACAGATGGTACTAGTTCGGCAGGGATTACAGAGGAAGAAATCAGCCGCAGGGTCCGTAATTGCTTCGATTTCAGACCTTCGGCGATCATCGAAAAATTGGACTTACTTCGCCCCATCTATTCAGTGACATCAGCAGGTGGCCATTTTGGTCGTGAACCGACAGATGGTCACTTCACTTGGGAACGTTTGGATGCCGAAATTATTGCAGCCTTGCAACAATCGTGATTTCTTCGAATATCCGAGAACGCTTACGCGTTCTCCCATCATCCTCAAAGCATGGTATGGATTCGGTCGTATCGATGTCCACCCAGCGGCGACGTTCATTCGCGTTGTGTTTGTTACTCGTTTCGAGTACATTCTTAGCCGCATTTGCGCCTTTGGCCGCTGCCGATAGCCGTATTTTGTTGGATTTGTCAGACGACCACGTAGTCTTGATTCAGGGAGACAGTGCAAACATCACTCTAACCATCGAAAACAATGACACCTCCATCCAAGATTTTGATCTCACTGTAGACGATTCAATGACATCTGCAGCTTGGAATGTGACCCTTGCCGATGAGTCGCTTTCGACCGTGCTACCGACATTTTCAGTGTCGACGACCATCATCGTTCATCTTTCCATCGACGCCAATTTGTCGGACAATGGATACGTCGATATCAATGTGGCACATTCTGGCACCAATGTGTCCAACACAATCACCCTCTTCCTCTCTGTAACACCTTCCTATCTCCCCGATATTGAACACACCGCAATTGGCCACCAAGGCCTTCTTGGAATTGAGGTTGGAGAATCCATCGATGTGGATGTCCCGATCTCGAATTTCGGTTCATCAATCGATCACATCGTCCTAGCCGTCGATGAAACCGCTGACCTCAGTGACTTCTGGGCAAATTGGAATGGTGGGAGTGGAAGTAACAACTCTGGTGGCAACAACACTGGAGGGAACAATACTGGAAATAACACCGGGAACAACACCGGTGGCAACAACACTGGAGGGAACAATACTGGAAATAACACCGGGAACAACACCGGTGGAAACAATACCACCAATGGGACTGGAAATGTAACAACGGGTCCAACCGAATTCTTTGCATCGCTATCCGCCGTATCCACCAATCTTACAGCCATTCTCGATACGGTGAATTTGACTGCCAATCTCACTTACTTCGTAGATTGGACACTCGAAGAAAACGGTTCTCTTTTCCCACATGATGTGGGGGTCTACAATTGGACAAGTGATGGGAGCAATCACACATGGAATCAATCATGGAACTTGACCGCAGGAGAATGGTGTATTTCGGCCACACTCACACAAAATTTCAGCGCGATTGGAAATGCATCTTCGTGCATGACTGTGAGTAGCAATCAGGGTGGAGGTGGCAATGGAACCAGCATGGGTCGAGCAGTTCCGGCCGGTTGGGAAGTTCGTTGGATCGATTCCACTTTATCGAACATGAGTGCTGGTGAAACAAGAATGAGTACACTTCGGGTCAGCGTCCCCAATGGGGAGGCGCCTGGTGATTATGGATTCCTACTTTCAGCCGGTTCGGCCATGGGGAATTTCACCATTTCTGAAACCATTGTCGTTCGTGTGAATGGGACCCACAACCTGACGATTTCAGCTTCCGATTCAACCAACAATTGGTTGGCGAATGGCACTGGAATGGTCGATTTCAGTGTTCACAATTCAGGGACGGATGAAGCCGAGTCGATTTACACAATTTCGTCCTCAGGCGTTTGTTCAGCCGGCATAGATGCCGCTGAGGCCGATGGGATCAGACTTGGTGAAGGTGAGAGTGAAACCATCACAGTCGATGTGACCATTGATGTAGAAGCAAGCGAAGGTGAAACCTGCGACCTTACGCTAGATGCTTGGGATGAAATTGGTGAAGTGGGTTATTCGCACACACATACACTTGTCGTTGGGGTTTGGTATGGCCTTGAAGTCATCAGCAACGAAGCGCTTTCACTCACACCTGGTGGGTCTGCATCTGATGTCATCACGATTCGAAACACAGGAACTGAGTCAACCAGCATCCGCCTCACAGCATCTTCCGATAACCTGACCATCAATACCGATTCGAGTTTTGTTTCGATTGAATCAGGAGAATCCGCGGATTTGAGTTGGTCGACTTCCGTCCCATCTGATACCCCATTGGTTGGTGACTACACAATTGCCTTCAGCGCCGAAACTCAAGATGGCTCAACAACCCTCAACTTTTCCGGCACAGTCGACATTCTACCCTGGTCCTCGATTTGGATGACTGGTCCTCTCGGTGGCGCCTTTGATGTTGGTTCCGATGAACCCGAGACCGTTGAATTCACATTGTCAAATGATGGAACGGGGGATGCCAATGCTTCTCTAGACTGGAATGGGGCTCCACAAGGCTTCACCATCACTGTCAGCAATGGTACATCTGTTGCTGCCAATGGAGATTCGACATTATCCATGACAGTCCAAATCGACGATGATATCGCCTCAGGGACTTACACATTCACCGTCCTTGCCATGAACCCGGACGATGGTAGCACATGGGATTCGATGACCATCGACGCACAAGTCGATCAGCGAGCGGAAGTACGGGTGTTGGTTGCAGGCGATTCCTTACCAGTAGCAAGTGGGGCGGATTCCGTGTTCACGGCTACGATTATCAACGACGGAAATGAACCCGATACCTTTGCAATCACACTCACTGGGGCTTCTGGATTTGAAGTTGGAATTTCTCCACAGACGCTCACTCTCGCATCGGGAGAAAGTGGTGAGGTCAACATCACACTACGACGGACAGGCGCCAGTGATGACGTCACATTGACTCTAACAGTAGAGAGCGAGAACGATGACACCGTCAATGATTCGCTACCCCTCTATGCTACAGTTCCCGCTATTTCGGTTCAAGCCACGGTGACAACAAATGTTGCATCAATCCCTTCTGAAGGAAGTGCTAGCCTTACACTATTCCTCGCCAATCTCGGGGAAGCTGAAGACACTCTTCTGGTTACAGGTCCATCCGGATTTGTTTGCGATCATCCGGGCCAAACTACACTCGCTGCTGGTTCAGCAGCCGAAAGCCATGCTGTGAGTTGCACGGCGGGTAGCAACCTTCTGGCAGGAACGCATACGATTGCATTCACTGCCACATCACTTTCCGATTCCAATGTCAACTCCACCGCATCGGTGGATATCGAAATCGAGCCACATCGAAACGCTGCGGGTGGGCCGATGCTTGAGGTATCGATGTCAGGTGACGATTGGTCTCTGCCGTGGAACAGTTCAGCAACCTATACTGTAACCGTCCGAAATGATGGCAATGAGCAGGTCTCTGGATTCCTGAATCTTGCTGGTGAGCATGAGCGTGACATCCACCGTTATTGGAATCTAGATGTGAATCAGTCAGTAGGCCAATTCACGGTTGCACCTGGTGGCGTTGCAACATACATGATCACTATGCAGCCCGGTGGTGAACCCACCATAGGAAGTGTTGATTTGAGGGTTGAAGCCAGTGGCACGCTCACGGGTCAAGGTTTCTTGGTCAGCGGAACAACATCGACGCTAACCGTCGAATTCGAGCCACCTGCACCCACTGAAGCAGAATTGTGGGATGGTGGTCCCATGGTCAATGCTGCAAACTTGGCCATCGCCATGCTGACAGGTTGGATTTTTGCAGGTCTTCTTGTCATGTGGATGCGGTTCAGTTCCAAGTCACGTGCCAAGAAGAGTGCCCAAGACGCATGGGATGATGCGGTCGAGGAAGAGAACAAGGATGCAGATTTGAGTCATGGTGAGATCAGAGCCGATGAGGATGGTACTGCACGATGTCATGCGTGCGATTCTCGGATTCGCCTACCGTCGGACAAAGAAGCCCCATTCAGATTCAAATGCCCAACCTGTGAAGTCATGAATAGAGTCATGCCTCCGCGAGAAGAGGACTGATTCAAATTCTTTCAGCAATCAGTAAGAATGCGGTGTGTCCCATCGGAGTGTTACCTGGTCTCACGCCTCCCCGACTCGCCTTTGTCCAAACCCTGTCCATCATTTCTCCAGCCCAATCGACAGACAAACCAGATTCTTCACACGCATCCCACACCTTTTCCAATTGACTCGAAACGGGGCAATAACAGGCAATTCTTCCACCATATCTCAATTTCTTTGTGAGTTTGGAGATTACAGGCCAAGGTTCAGGTAAATCGAGAATAATTGCATCAAATTCTTGACGCACATCCTCCAATGAAATGGTTCCAATGTCTCCCTCCAATAGGGTCCAAGTTGGGAATTCTTTCATCGCATTGGCAGCCCTCTCCATGTTCTCTCGCCCAACTTCGGCATGTTCAGGCCGATTTTCGACCGAAACCAGTGTACCATTCGACCCGAGAACATTGGCCAAATGGAGTGCTAAACCACCAGATCCATGCCCAGCTTCTAGCACACACTGTCCGGCTCCAATACCCATCCATGCAATCAGAAAACCAGCATCTTTTGGGTTGATGATTTGAGCTCTGCGCTTCATTCCTTTGCGCAATTCAGGTAGACCCACTTCTACTCTCGTTAGCACCTTTTGTCCAATGGTGATTCTCTCACCGTTTGCAGTCCCGTCCAGCAACGGTTTCGGTGCAAAACGACCTAGTCCTCTAATTTTCAATACATCGTCCTGAATCGGAACGATGTAGGTGCGCCCATCTTCTTCTCTTAGTGCGGTGTATTCCGGCATTTTTTCACATCCCAGTTCCAAAGAACTCGACCCTGCAAGCAAGGTGCCGACCCGGGGGCGGCTGAGTGGATGCTATTGCGACTTTGATTTAGAATATCAATTCAACGATTGCTGAATAGAGCCCGCCCAAGGGGGGCGTAGCCCCCTTGGGCGTCTGAAGTGGCGATACCGCACATTCAAGAACGTAGCCGAGCCCCAGAACAATACTGGAGAGGTCGCCGTGTCGGATGAGCAAGTGGATGAAGAGGTCACAGAAGAGGTGGCCGTCATCGATGAACTTGAACCGGAACCTGTGGAAAAGTCAGGTTTTGGCATGGGTTCGATTGCTGATGGGGCCGATGACCCGATTATCGAACAGCCCGTGGATGAATGGCTAGCAGGCATTTCATTCGATTCAACCGCAGATGTCCCTATCCCCGATAATTTGGTCGACCAGGTGATTGGTCAGGAAGATGCCGCGGTTGTCATTCGAAAGGCAGCCGAGCAACGTCGACATATGTTGATGATTGGCGATCCTGGAACTGGCAAGAGCATGCTCGCTAAGGCGATGACTGAACTGATGCCCACCGAATCATTGGAGGATACGCTTTGTTACGTCAATGATGATGATGAAAATGAGCCCCGAATCCGTACAGTTCCTGCCGGTAGAGGCGATCGAATCGTGAAGGATCGCCGCGCCCAACTTCGAGAACAGCGGGAGCGAACCAGTCGTACGCTGATGTTTGTCGCACTCCTGATTGGAGCTGCACTGCTGTTGGCCACAATCCAATCCGGAGACATTGTGATGCTGCTCTTTGGGATGTTCCTCTTGGCCTTTGGTTACATGTTCATCAAGAACCGTTTGGTTTCAAGCGATGAATCCAGAATTCCAAAATTATTGGTCAAGCGCAAGCGAGGGGACATGCCTCCCTTTGTCGATGCTACAGGCACGCTCGCTGGCAGTTTGCTCGGTGATGTGCGCCACGATCCTTTCCAATCGGGTGGTATGGAAACTCCTGCTCATGAGCGAGTTGAGGCAGGTGCTATTCACAAGGCCCACGGCGGTGTTCTTTTCATCGACGAAATCAACCTACTCAGGCTCGAGGAACAACAAGCATTGCTGACAGCAATGCAGGAGAAAGCATTCCCGATTTCAGGTCGTTCAGAGCGCTCATCCGGTGCTCTAACCAAGACCGAGGCAGTGCCTTGTGACTTCATCCTCGTCGCGGCTGGAAACCTCGACGCAGTCCAACACATGCACCCTGCTCTGCGCAGCAGAATTCGTGGATATGGTTACGAGGTTTATGTCAATTCAACCATGCGCGATACTGCACGCAATCGACGTAGATTGATTCGATTCATTGCCCAAGAGGTTCGTAATGAACAAAATAAGAAGACAGGCAACGCGATTCCACATTTCGACCGCTCCGCTGTTGAGATCATCCTACGTGAGTCACAACGCAGAGCAGGGCGCCGAGGAAAGCTCACCCTGCGCCTACGTGAACTTGGTGGTCTTGTACGAATTGCAGGAGATCTTGCATGTGAGGAGAATGCCAACATAACGACGAGCAAACACGTTCTAGGTGCTCGACGAATCGCTCGTCCACTCGAGCAACAAGTTGCAGATCGTATGATTGAGCATCGCTTGGATTACTCTCTCCTAGTTAACAGTGGAGAACGCGTCGGGCGCGTCAATGGTTTGGCCGTTCTTGGTGCCAATAGTGGAATGTCTGATTTCAGTGGAATCATGCTTCCAGTCGAGGCATTGGTCACACCTACGCAAGCAAAATCAGGCAGTGTATTCGCCACAGGTGGACTTTCTGATTTGGCCAAAGAAAGCGTGACAAATGTGAGTGCAGTCATCAAGAAACTCACAGGGAAAGATGTCTCAGATTATGACATCCACATTCAGTTTGTGGATACCCACGGAGTCGATGGAGACAGCGCGAGCATCACGATTGCAACCGCGATTATTTCTGCCTTTGAAGACATCCCAATCGACCAAAATCTAGCCATGACTGGTTCTCTATCAGTTCGAGGCGAGGTTCTACCCATTGGCGGAGTCACAGCGAAAATTGAGGCAGCCGCCAAGAGCGGAATTGGTCGTGTAATCATACCTCGTGCCAACATGAAGGATGTTCTCATCGATGATGCCTTCAAGGATCAAATCGAAGTCATTGCAGTAGATACTTTGGACGAAGTAATGGAAAGCGCCCTCGTCTCTAATGAGAATAAGAGTTCCTTGGTAGAACGACTTGGTGCGGTCATCGACCGATTGACTCCAAACCCAAGTGGCAATCCTTCTGCTTGAGCGCAGACTTATGCCCTGCCTTTCATGGCCGTAGGCCATGGGTCAACAACAGGAACCTCCTTCTGGCATGGGAATCCTGTTCTTGGTCGTTCTAATCGATTTGATTGGATTGACGTTGGTGATCCCATTTCTGACATATTTTGTTCAAGATCTCGCGATGGGTGATGGCTTCACCAAAGTCGGTGAACGCGACCTGTGGGTCGGCATCATGCTGGCTGCTTACACCTTTGGCCAATTCTTGTTCACACCGATATTGGGGTCTCTATCAGATCGAATGGGGCGGCGCCCAATCATCATGTTCGGCTTGGTATCAAACACCATTTTCTTCATCGCATTCGGTCTATCTGGAAGCCTTTGGTTCGCCTTGATTGTCAGATTCCTTGCTGGAGCAGGGAATGGCAACATTGCTGTGGCACGGGCCTACATTGGAGACATCAGCACGCCTGCTCAACTGAAGGGCAGAATGGGGATGATTGGCGCTGCATTCGGATTGGGGTTCATGATTGGCCCATTTATCGGTGGTGTTCTCACCGATCCATACACTAACTTCGGAGGCGTGTTTCTAACCACATGGTGGCAAAGTCATCCTTACTTCCTCCCCTGTTTGGTGGCTGGTTTACTCTCAGCGATTTCCTTTGTTCTCGCAATCCGTCAGTTGCCTGAAAGCCTCCCACTTGAATCACGAACCAAGGCTGAAAGCAAGGGTGGGTTCGCCAAAAAAATCACTCGCAATTTGGTCGGCATTCAGGACCTTTCTTCACCCGTGCGAATTCTAATATTGGTCAACTCACTATTTTTGGTAGCCTTTACGATCATGCACACCACATTCATTCTATTCACTGCAATGCCGATTGAACAAGGTGGACTAGGATACGATGCTAGAGCAAATGGCTACATTTTCGCCTTTGTTGGACTCGTGGGCGTGTTGGTCCAAGGCGGTTTCATGCGCAGCAAAATGGCCGAAAGGTTGGACACTCGAAAAATGATGGTCTTCGGACTTCTCGTCTGTGGCCTTGGTCTAGGTTGGATCCCATATCTCACACCTGAACCGTTCATTTTCGTGCTCTTACCAATGGCTTGTATCGCTTTAGGTAACGGCCTATTCCAGCCCACACAAAGTACGTTGGTTACGCTTGAAGCCCGTTCATCACAGTCAGATCTTGGGCGCGTGATGGGTGCTCAGGAAGGATATGGTGCTCTTTCTCGAATCATAGGTCCAGTTCTGGCGGCTTTTGTGTGGGCTGAAACTGTTGATGGGTCAGGAATTTGGACATACCATACGGTTTTCCGATTGAGTTGCTTTTTGACAGTCGTTGCTGCACTCGCGCAACTCTCACTTAGATTATCACCCATACAGGAGGATGAATAGATGTCAAAACCAATGATAGTTTGTCATGGAGGTGCGGGCCATACCGCCAAAGATCAACCAGGTGTCGATGCTGCAGCAGATGCGGGATGGGCGATATTGGGGGCTGGGGGTTCGGCTCTTGATGCGGTTCTGGCAGCTGTTGAAATCATGGAGAATGACCCCGTTCTCAATGCAGGTACTGGTGGTAGAAAGCGGGCCGATGGTTCGGTCCAACTGGATGCTGCAGTAGCGACATCCGACGGTCGCCTCGGTGCAATTATGGCAATTGAAGATACGCCGAACCCCGTCCACGTCGCGGCGGGACTACTCGATGAATCAATCCACATTCTTGTGGGCCAAGGTGCGCGTGATTGGGCTGACGCTCAAGGTTATCCAAAGAGCCCAGTTGAAGGGAGTGATTCCCCTTCAGGGAATGACACGGTCGGCTGTGTTGCCATTGACGGAAATGGGTTGATGGCTGTGGCATCTTCAACCGGAGGCTGTACGGGAAGGCCGCGAGGCAGAGTGGGGGACACACCTCTGTGGGGGCCCGGTTTGTGGATTGACGATGAAATCGCATTGGCAGCTACAGGAATTGGTGAAGAAATTACCATCAAGATGCTATGCCACAGGGTTGCAGTTCAAGCAGGAAGTTTGCAACAGCGTCTTGAGTATGGCCTTTCACTATTTGATTCATCAATTGAGGTTGGACTAATTGGAATCACAGCCAACGGAGAAGGCTTGGGATTGGCCAACACAGGAATGCCTTGGGCGATCAGGAGTGCAAATCAGTGAGCATTTGCTCAAGAGCAGTGTTGATCTGTAAAATCAAAGTTCCAAATTCCATTGGAATGTTTGGATCTTCGTATAGTTCTTCCAGTTTGGCCTGAGTAATTGCAATCCGAACATCGAGTTGCTTGTTTTTGTTGAGCAGCCAATTTTCCACTGCATCTTTTGCGCCTTTACGGATATTTCGCGGGACTTTTTGATCATCCAATTGTGTAATCACACCAGCGATTTGCTGCATTCGATTCTCGATATCGGTCGTCATGGTACTCCCTCGAACCTTCGTTCACGGCGCTGGGGGGCCGAGGCTGCTTTAAGTGGCTTTGCAGTGCAGGTGTTGATTCACATGACGGATGTGCATTTCCAATTGGAACTCATTCAGTGGGTTCGACTTGGTGTCCTCCTGTTGTGTTTTGGCGGGGCTGCCTGGTTAGATCACAAGACGCGCCGAGTCTCAAACGAGTGGTGGTGGGCATGGGCCAAGCCCACCCTGTTCCTCTTATGTCTAGAGTTGCTCATCCTTGAGGCAAATTGGATGATTTGGCTGACCGCATCAGCAGCTGTGGCATTCGCCTCGACCGCATTGATTGGTCGTCCTGATTTATCCGATATCTTGCGCGGTTCAATCATCGATATACTGGTGACGATTTGGTACTTTGTGAGCGGCGTAGGTCTTGTGATGGGTGCGATGGAGTACACCCCTGTTCTTCTCGATTATTTCGATCCGAACACCTACATTGATTCAGGAGCGGCAGCAACCGAATCGGCCCTCTTATGGGGTCAAATGGTGGTTATGGGTGTTGTTTTGCTGTTTTTCGAAATGGCATGGAGATTCAGAATGTTACACGGTGGTGCAGATGCCAAAGCCATGATGTTGGCAACACTATTGATCCCCTCTTGGAGTGGTGCTGCATTCCCATTATATGCAAACGGAGACTCGTTTTCCACGGCGATGCCTCCTGCTCTTTCCTTGTTGATTTGGGCCGGTTTGGCATTCTTATTCTTACCACTGCTGATGTTGGTTCGAAATGCCAGGTCAGGAGATTTGAGTCCTCTGTCGATGTCTTGGCATGCATCCCGCATGTCCCTTACAGAAATCCCACAGAAACATGTGTGGTTGCTGGAAGAAGTCATCGACAAACCCGATGGCACTCGTGGAGTTACCCGTCGTATGAGACCAGTTCGCGGAAGCCGGGCGGAAACAGAGGTCGAAGCGGTGTTGGATGAGTTGGCTGCTGAAGGATTGGACAAAGCTTGGGTCACAGCCAAACATCCATTCTTGTTGTTCGTGTTCCCGGCAATAATACCACTCATATTGTTGGGTGATCCAATCGTTTGGATAACTGGATACCTCTGAACGCGAGGGTACCCTCTGAGTCAAAACAAATAACATATTCAGCAAGAAATTA
>CALCEF010000309.1 GCA_937901365.1 uncultured euryarchaeote
CTTGTAACACCTCATTCCATGATGTGACATATTCAACAGGATCTTCTCTGCCGATTGCATGGAAAGCGAGAATCCTCTCAACATCTGCACCACTTGTTCCACTGCTTTTACCATCTTGATCAGGATTGTAAGATGTGTTTGTATTCCTGAAGATTATATCAAAGTCGACATTCAATTTATTGCAGGATATCAATGCATCTCTGAGAATTGTTTCTTTGTCACCATCAATATATGGCAGATGGAAAGATATTCTTTCACTATCCCAGTTTCCTATTGCAAAAGATTCTCCCAACGATTCATAGAATTCAGGTCGGCAGTCTGGATAAATTGCATGGTCCCCAGAATGTACTCCTAGCGCAATAATTACGTCTGTTTCCTCTTTTGTTGCTATCGAAAGAGCATACCCATACAAGATTGAGGAAAAGATAGCATTTCGATTAGGTACTACGGTTGCTTTCATTTGTTCCTCTTCGTAGTGACCTTCTGGAACATCGATATCCTCGTTGGTTAATGCCGAATGGAAAATACCCATTACACCTGACAAGTCTACTATTCTGTGTTCTACGGTTATTCCGTGATCTGATAGGTAAGCAATATTTGCCTTCGCCCTTTCAATTTCGACAACATGTTTCTGGCCATAATCGTATGATATGCAACTTACTTCGTACCCATCTGCAAGTAATCTACACAAAAGAGCGGTAGAATCCATCCCACCAGATAGTGCCATTACTGCTCGCATTAGTCAACACCCATCCACTTGTGTGTTTGTAGGCTGAGCCTCCACTCTGGATTCTGCTTCACGATTTGCTCAACTACGGCGAAGTTTCGACCATTCTGTTCTACTGTTTCATCCTCCAAGTAACATGGTTGCAGATAATGGTGGTCGAACCCAACCTTGAGGTCGTCATACATGGAAAGATCTTGGCCGCAATATACTACCTTGAGCTCGTCCCCAGTCCTTTGTTTGATAGATACATTCGGGTAAAGTTGATCTTTAGGAGAAACACAAATCCAATCAATTATCGAAGGAATTTCGATTGTCCCATTTGTCTCTATTGAGAGGTGTATACCATGTTGTTTTAACTCATTTCCAATAGGCTCCAAATCTTGCATTGCAGGTTCACCTCCGGTGAATATTACCCTTTTACAATCATAGGAAAGCACTTGTTTGACAATTTCATCGAGAGCAATTTCTTCGTAAACCAAGAAGTCTGTATCGCACCACTCGCAGCGTAGATTACAATTTCCGAACCTGACAAATACGTGTGGGATTCCGGTGTGAAATGCTTCGCCTTGTACTGAATGAAAAATCTCTACAATCGGATACGTCACCATATCCCCACCCCGCGCAATTTTACCTCGATAATGGTGCTGACCTGATTAATTGCATGAGTTCCGTGCGCGCCTCACTCTTTTCGAAGAAGACCCCGCGCATTGCGGAGGTCGTCATTATGCTATTTTGTTTCATGACTCCTCGGCATTGCATACAGCCATGGGCAGCTTCGATAATCACGGCTGCGCCAAGGGGGTTGAGAAATTGTTCTAGGTCGTCTGCAATACCCTTTGTGATTCGTTCCTGGTTCTGGAGTCGCCGTGCATGCAGGTCAACAATTCTAGCTAATTTACTAATTCCAACAATTCGATCAGTTGGTATGTATGCGATATGAGCTCGGCCTTTGAATGGCTGTAAGTGATGTTCACATGTTGAATGGAATTCTACATCTCGCAAAAGGACAATTCCATCATATCCCTCACCATTGAAAGTAGAATCCAACACTTTCTCTGGGTCTTGTTTGTACCCCGAAAATATCTCCTCCCATGAATCAATAACGCGATTCGGTGTGGACAACAGGCCTTCTCTATCTGCCTGTTCACCCTCGATATAGGACAGGAGTGTTTCTACTGCACTGATTGCTTGTGAACGGTCAGGAACTGACATTCACTCACCTCCACGCCCGTGTCGAGCATCGATTTCATCCAATTGATCGAGCAATTTTCTGCACGCAGTGCGCACTGCGTCTGCGAGGGAGACGAATTTTCGGTCATCACCGACATGGAGTCTTAGATCCTCGAGAATCTCATTCGGCATATCCAAACTGATCTTGGGCATAGATGATGCGTTAGTCAATCTCTATATATGTATTACTACAGTAATACTGAGGTAATAGGTAAGTCAGATTAGAAGATGAGCTTTGAGGTCAGAGTGAATCTCACAAATACTGGTTGCGCGCTGTATCAGATTGGCGACGTGGAGTTCGATTTCACTCAATTCGCAACCTTGTTCTATGAGATTTGATAATGTAGTCAAACCACCCTGGATTACTCCTGCTTCCAAGTAAGCATCATTGCTGATATCGCCGGACGATCGAAGGTGGGAAAGAGAATCGGATAGATCGGAAGCAGCGCGAGAAGCATCCAGGCTCGAGAGAGTTCCAGCGGCGGCCTTACTCTCAATTGTCTTCAGCATATTTGCCGCTTCTAAGTGTCCTTTTTGATGCTTGTTCTCAGTCAATCAGCAGTACTGAGCAATTCTACCAAAACGCCACCTGTGGAACGAGGATGAACAAACGCTATTTTATGCCCCCCGGCACCCACTACAGGTTCATCGTTAATCATGTCAACTCCAATGTTTTTCAACAAGGAAATTGTTGTGTAGATATCATCAACCCGTACTGCAACCTGTTGCACGCCAATCCCTTTCTTTGCGATGAATCGACCTATTGGAGTATCGCTTTCAAGGGGCTCAAGTAATTCGATTCTAGCTGAATCGTGCGGTGATTCAAAGAACCTGATTTTTACTCCTTGTTCTTCATTCAATTCATCCGTACCTTGATTGAATCCGAGAGCCGTCCAAAATTGTGTGTAATCGTCTAGACTGTTGGTCGCAATTCCAACATGATCAATTCTTGTACCATCCATCTAATCGCCTCAGACACCACTTGGCGAACGCCAAACTCCAAACTCTTCCCTCAAAACGCCATTTACCTCTCCGATTGTTGCCTCTGCTGTGTATGCTGTAATCATTGGTTCCATGATATTGACACCGTTAATTGCAGCGGATCTTAATTTGTCAAGTGATTCTTTGACCTCATCTTCATCTCTCTGACTTTTCATTTTCTCAAGTTTAGTAACTTGTCTGTATTCAGCATGGAGATCAAGACTTTCACCTTGTATTTCACAGGTATCTTGAGATGAATTGGAATTAACTCCCACAATCGTTCTTTCGCCTCTCTCTACTTCTTTCAAGTGCGTCCAAGCGGCTTCATGGATTGCTCTTTGCTGATCACCTGAAATAATACACGATAATGCACCACCTTTCTCCAGTATCTCCCCTACAATCAAATTTGCCTCATTGTACAATGTATTGGTTAATTCTTCAACCAAATATGAACCAGCTAATGGGTCAACAACATCCGGGACACCGGTCTCATTAGCCAGAATCTGTTGGGTCCTCAATGCTAATCTTGCTGATTCGACGGTGGGTAATCCAATTGCCTCATCGAATGCATTCGTGTGTAACGATTGTGTTCCTCCTAGAACTGCCGATAGGGCTTGATACGCCACCCTGACAGTATTATTCTCAGGTTGTTGCGCAGTCAAAGTAACACCTGCAGTCTGTGTGTGAAATCGAAGTTTAAGCGCCTTAGGATTATCGGGATTGAA
>CALCEF010000310.1 GCA_937901365.1 uncultured euryarchaeote
CCAAATCGATCACGAGTGGGCATTGAGTTTGCGTTACACCAAGCGTGCTCGATCGACAACCGATCAACATCTACAGCGTCATTAGGCTCAAGCTCCGCGCCAGTTTCGAGGCCGATCAACACCTCTTCTGACCATGGTTCTACATCCCAACAAGCAACCCATTGAGCCATCAACTCACCCTTCCCATGGTGTTGTATGAGTTGTAACATACTCCTACCTTCATTTTCAATCGGCAAGACCGCATACCCTTCATCTTGAACTCGCATCATTAGGCTGAGGGGAAGGGAGGGGAACATGCCCGTGGACAACAATCGATCGAACCCTCCCTCTGGCATTACGTCGTCAAGCTCACTCATTCCAATCAATTGCATTTCGCAACCGAATGCTTTGGCGACGATATCAAGCCGCAAATCATGCCAACGATCGTCGAGCACTTGGCGACGATTCTCATCAGGTTCGAGGACTACGATGTTCTGTGCACCGATATACATCAGCAACTCTGTCCACCAATTTCCTCGAGGCCCCAACAATAGAACACTATCTCCTCTTTCGATTTGCAGTAGTTGCATGATTTGGCAGGTTTCAAACAAGCCTGGTAACAAAGAATGGTGCTGGTCCACACCAGCCCACCAAGGAATTCTCAAACTAGAGGCCTCAAGGTTCGACATTTCATCATCTAGTGGGAAGGGTAGTGCGTGAACACCCCGGGGGCATTGGCGCATTGCATCCAGTACTTCTTCGAGTTCAATCACACCAAATTTGGCCAATCGATCCATGTGCTCTTGGTGAGAAGGAAGCAGCGGCCAATCCTCCACCAATGGTAGCGCACCCACATCACATGATGGCGCGCCGGATAGCGGAGGATTCGCACTCACGCGTCGCGAGTTTGCAAATGGGCACTTGAAGTCCACCCTGAGCCAAACATCACAGAAGGCGTTTTCAAGACCCTATTTTTGACGCCGTCAGCGCAACAACTCATCGACGGATTGGACAATTAAATCGGGCATTTGCTCCGCATTTTCAGGTAGAGCCGCAACATCTTCTTCGGTCGCTTCACCAGACAATACGAGCACACCCTTGACACCAGCCCGTGTCGCCATCGCCATATCGGTGTAGAGACGATCACCCACCATAGCACATCGAGCAGGTTCTAATCCAAGGCCCTCAATCTTGTGCAAAATCATCCCTGGCTCCGGTTTGCCGCAGACGTGGATGGGGCGAACCCCGGTCGTCGCTTCGAACATCGCCATATAGGCTCCAGTATCTGGTAAGCCCCCATCCGGTGAAGGGCAGACCATGTCGGGGTGACTTGCGACCATTGGGATGCCCTTGTGAAGGTGAATCGATGCGGTTGCGATTTTATCATAGGAAATTTCTGTGTCATAGCCGAGTACGACATATTGCGGTGTTTGAGATTGGGTTGCAATACCTTGAGCTTCAAGCATTTCCCGCATACCTTGGGTTCCGACCAACCAAGTTTCACTCACTTCATTTGCGGCCAACCAGGAGAGCAAATCATGTGTTGACAGCAGAACGTCCTCCACCGTTGCGGGAATTCCAAGCCCCGCTAATTTGGCAACATATTGATCAACAGATCGACTGCTATTGTTAGAAAGGAAATAGCGGCGTACACCAGAATCATCGCACCGAGTGAGGAAATCAAGCGCCCCATCAATCAAGTCACCACCAAGATAAATCGTACCATCTAGGTCAAGAAAAACCGCATCGATGTCTTCCAAACTAGAATCCATAATACCACATCAGAATAACAGCGTCTTGATCATCCACCATTTCGAATGGAATTGGCCTTGAGCCTCTTTGGAAGCAATCATATCTGTCAATGCACGTTGCAACTCGACTTTCTTCACAGCCTTCCCAATGAAGAAATTCATCAGCCGCTTTTTCTTGACTAAACGCTGTAGTTTGTATGAGTTTGTTAATTCCGCAGAAAGTTCTTCCCACAACTTAACTTGATATTCATCTGCAGATTCAGAAGTAAATCCTTCACTGTGCTTTTCGAGGTCAAAAGTGGTTGAAGCCAATTTTGCAGAAAGCAATGCATTACCAATCCCCTCACCTGTAAAAGGGTCGACTAGGGACGCCGCATCTCCAATGCACATGGCGCCCGCCATCGCTGCACGCCGCGGCTGAAACGAGGGTGCCTTTTTCCTCGGGCTCCCGAATGGAAGTTGCCAACCTTTGCCGGACTTCTCCACCATTTTTGCGTTGGCAAATCTCTTGCTAAATTTCGGATCCTCATTGATGACCCATTCCTGAAGGCCCCTGAGTTTGGTTTTTTGTTTGTCCATTTCAGCAATGACCATCCCAATACCCACATTGACAACCCCGTCACCAACAGGGAAGATCCAGAAATATCCAGGAATGACTCCTTCGATGAAGTGAATTTCGATTGCACCTTTCCAATCTTCACAACCTTCAACCCCTGTCCAATATTCCCGATATGCGCCGCAGTAGTGCTTTTTGTCAACCATTGGCTCATCGTGATGTGCCACTACAGCACGGGCTACTGGGCAATTGTAACCACCCGCACCAATCGTTAATGGTGCCGTAAAATGGTAGCTATTTTTTTCATATATTCCAGAGACACCTGTGACAGCACCCCCCTCAACATGAACTTCTTTCACGTTGAAATTCTGGATGACTGAACCACCAGTTTCGAGTACCTTTTCATTCGCATTTCGGAACAACAGCGTATCGAATTGTCTTCGCGGTAAACTGTAGCCAGCTTCTCGACTCTCAACTTCTTCTTCGGGTAGAGAAATTCGAACTTCTTTACCATTCGGCGCACCGAATATAATCCCGTCTACCCTGAAGTGATCTGTTTGTTCGAGGGTTGCTTTGACACCCAATTCTTCGACATGTTTCAGCGATTTTCCGCCGACGGCATCCCCACAAGTTTTGTCGCGAGGGTAGACCGCTTTTTCGAGCAGCAAAACCTTGGATCCTGCCATCGCCATGTAAGCGGCAGCAGCACTACCACCCGGGCCACCCCCCACAACGATGACATCGAACGTGGATCCATCCTCGGGCACTGAACCCGAATCAATTGGTGAATCCCAGTCCATTCTCGCACCCAGCCGTAGGCTGACCAATACGGTCTTCAAGCGTTGGGGCGTTGATTTCATGGCCCAGAACCCCTTCCCGATTCTATGGCCCCTCAGATTTCTATCATCCAGACAACCCTTCCCGATGCATGGCTTGAGGCCGAAGTGGGCGCTTTCGGACAATTGATGCTGGAGGCGGGGGCGGCCTGTGTACAGCACTCATCGACCCGCTCCACGTACAAATGGGAGGGCGAGATCGAATCATCGAAGGAATGGCGATTGCAAATCAAAACCTCGCAACAGCACTTGGAAAACGTGCTTAACTCCATTCGAGAAAACCATCCATATGATGTTCCACAAATCACTCATTGGCCAGCAGAATCAAATGCAGAATATGCGGATTGGGTTGATTCAGTCTAGACTTCCACATCGCTTGGTTGAAATGCTGAGCGATGCCCACCTATTCCATGGCCGGCGAGGATTCGGACAAACGCTTCGCCACCCGCTCGGTTCACTCTGGCACCAAACAGATTGAGGGCGCCGTAAATACACCTATTTTCCAATCATCGACATACTACCTCACCGATGAGCGCTACGCAGGCTGGGCCAAAGGCGCTCAACACACCCTCATCTACTCGCGATTGTCGAGTGTAAACTCCGAAGCCTGCGTAGAGAAGATTTGTGCCATGGAAGGTGCAGAAGATGGCGAACTGTTTGCCAGCGGTATGGCAGCCATTTCCACCGTCATGATGGGGTTGCTATCGAATGGAGATCATGTCGTTGCCAGCGCCGATGTTTACGGCGGAACATACGGCCTCATGACAGAGGAACTGCCGAGATTTGGAATTGAGGTTAGCATGGCCGACATGCAAGACCCGGAGTCATACGAAGCTGCCATTCAAGAGAACACAAAAATGCTCTACATCGAGAGCCTCTCAAACCCTGTCCTCAAGGTTTGCGACATTGAAGCCATGGCAGCGATTGCCAAGGCACACGACCTTCTCTTGGTCATCGACAACACATTCACCACACCTTGGGGCTGTCAGCCAATTGAGATGGGATGCGACCTCGTCATTCATTCAACGACCAAGTATCTCGGGGGACATTCCGACATCGTAGGAGGCGCAGTCGTGGGCCGGAAGGACCTCATCGCCGAATTGTTCCCAAAGAAGGTCCACTTTGGAGGATCGCCCGATCCACACGCTTGCTACTTGCTTGAGCGCGGGATGAGAACGTTGAGTGCTAGGATGCCGATTCACTGCGCAAACGCAGCGGAAATTGCCAAACGCTTGGGAGCCCACCCAAAAATTTCCAGTGTTATCCATCCATCTCTACCCAGCCACCCCGATTACGAAACCGCTCAGCGAACCATGCCCAAAGGCACCGGCATGCTCGCATTTGTGGTCAACGGCGGTGACGATGCTGCACTACGCTTCATGCGCGGATTGAAGATTATCTTTGAAGCGACCAGTTTGGGTGGCGTTGAGAG
>CALCEF010000311.1 GCA_937901365.1 uncultured euryarchaeote
CAGATTCACTGCCAATTGGTAGGCTGCGTCAAGCGGTTTCATCAGGGGTGCATGTTGAACTTGGGACTCCATCGGAAGCGACAATGCTTCTGATGCTCAGACGCAACACACTGTCTAGAGGACTTTCTCTCACAGACCCTCAACTTCAGGTCATGGTGAGTCGGAGTCGGGGTCAATGGAGTCGCCTGAAGGCTGACTTCGAAACCGTTTGCCTCGCCCTTGAGTCTGGAGCTTTACTCATGGGGGCAGTCGATGTTCAGACACTGCTTTCCGGTGAACAACCGACGATGATTGAAGAGGTCGAAGAGGAAGCCATGGACACAGATGCCCGTGGTGCACAAATTGTCTCTGAGGTTCTCGATGCTGTATTGCCTGAACCCGCTGAACATCGTGCTGAAATCATCAGTGAGCGCATGGAAGTCACAGACGACTACGTCCCTCCCGAGATCACACTTCCCTCATCGTTGGAGGCTGCTGAAGCACTCACGGCCGATACGTTGAGAGGGCACCTCGAAGAGATTGCAGAAAGAGGCTCAAAATCAACCAGTGTACCGGAAATACCCGTCGGAAAGAACATCGACGCATTGACCGATTCAGCCTTGGAACATTTGGAGAGTATCATTCATGAGCACCGATTTGAACTGCGGGAATTGAATCGTGAAATCCATCAAATCTCAAGACGGGTAGATACCGCATCTTCTGATGAGTTGATCACATTCACAGATCGAATGTTGGCCATTGAAGGACACCTCGATAAATTGCAGGAATTGGGTGCGGGAGAATATGCGCCAGAAATGGATGATTTCAACCCAGGTGAATTGATTCAAGCCACTGAAAGACCAGTGCTAATCCCTGACTACAGTGAGCCGCAGATGGCCATTCTATGGCCACTGAAACGTCGGGTTCTCCTCCCTGTTGAGTCCTAACGTCAATCCCATTTACGGAAACCCTTCTCAGCGATTCGATCCTTGGCAAGGTGCTCTTGGATTACGGGAAGTTGAACCACATTCGCGCCAGGTTGTCTCAACCCTGGACAGAGTTGAACGGTTTTGTGCCAAGCCCGATTTGAGACCATATTTTCATTCCACCACGGGAACGCTGAGCATTGGTCTGGCTTGGCCTCATAGACACTGCAGGTTTTGTCATCATTGAGGTAGATACAGACTTCATCTTCTGGACGTGAACGCAAGACATAGCGGCCATTATTGCTCCTTGTGCAATCTCGATCCAACCAATCCTGTACATCCATCTCGAGGTGATTGGCCAACCTTTCAGCGTCATGTGGGGCCAAGAAAACAACACCACCCGGTTGGTCGCAGCACTTCCCACAGTCTGGTTGACATTCGAATTGAACGCCATTGGAATACCATGGTTGCCGCTTGGCCATGT
>CALCEF010000312.1 GCA_937901365.1 uncultured euryarchaeote
CCAGCGCCCGAATAACCTCCGCCCATGTTGTTTCGCATCGGCCTGACGCTTGAATGTCTTGCCCCCTCCACCGTTCAGGTTTCACAGGGGGTTTTGACACACTCAAACATGCTCATATCTGAACTCCCAATCGTATTGTTGCTCCCCATAATTCAGTTCGTCGTTCTCCCGCTCCCATTCACTGATAGCGTTCCTCAGGCGGTCTTCCTCGTTCTCCATTTCCAATCTTTCAATCCAAAGTGCCATCAGTTTCATTGCTCGACTTCTGAGTGCGCTCTTCTGTCCGTGCAGTTCATCCTCAAGTGTTGGTATCCAAAGTTGTATTAGTTGCATGACCATGTTCTGAATTTCTCTTGCTTGCTCTGTGTTCTTGTTTCCTTTTCTAATATCCATCTAGCGCATTCGCTCCTCTGACCAATCTGGTGAGATCTTGGTTGCGTCAAGACATTGGAACCACGAGATTTCAGGTTGTGGCTACACCTATTTTAACCATGCGAATTCATACACCATCAATCCCTCAAGAGTGGATGTCATTTCCGCAACCGATAATTACCGGGCATCGGAGCCGTCCCTAATGGCGACCACCCACCCGCACCTGCCTGATTGGCTCGCGGAGTACAATCCTGCCGAGATTACGATTGGCGTCATCGCCTCGCATTCTTCGCTTCAAATTCTTCATGGGGCGCGCATGGAAGGTTTCCGAACCCTCGGTATTTGTGTGGGTAAAGAACGCCAAAAGATGTACAAGGCATTCCCTGGAGCAGAACCAGATGAATGGATGGTTCTGGATGATTATCTGGAACTTCTCGACAAAGCCGAAGAGTTGCGCAAGCGCAACGTCATCATCATCCCGCACGGTTCATTGGTAGAATATCTACGCCCGGACAATTTCATCGCACTTGAGGTACCAACGTTTGGGAACCGCCAGATTCTGAAGTGGGAAGGCAGCAGGGAATTGCAGCGCCAATGGCTTGAATCAGGTGGCTGCACGATGCCCAAAGTGATTGAAGATCCCAAGGACATCGATGGTCCAGTGATTGTCAAGTACGCGGGTGCCAAAGGTGGCCGTGGTTATTTCATCGCCCGAAATTTCCGTGACTTTAGGAGAAACGTCGACTTGGAAGAGGAATTTACCATACAGGAGTATGTTCTTGGAACACGATACTATTTCCAGTTCTTTTTCGACCCCATTGCTGATGATGGATATCAGGTGGAAGGCATGGGCAGCCGAGAAGGTCAGAACTGTGGTCGTCTCGAATTGATGAGCATCGATCGCCGTGACGAAGCCAATGTCGATGAATTCTACAAGTTGGGTAGCCTGCGTGATATTCGTGACATGGGTTTGGAACCGTCTTTCGTAGTGACTGGCAATACTCCAGCAGTCCTCCGCGAATCATTGCTTCCTGAGGCCTTCCGTTTGGGCGAAGGGGCCGTGGCTGCTTCGCTTGAATTGGAAGAGGGTGCCCGTGGAATGATTGGGCCGTTCTGCCTTGAGACGATTGTGACGGACAAACTCGAATTCCGTGTGTTTGAGGTCAGTGCACGAATTGTTGCTGGTTCAAACGTCGCAGTGGGGGGTTCGCCTTATTCTGACATCAATGAACCAGGTTTGTCGACAGGTCAGCGTGTAGCTCGATGTATTCGAAAGGCGATTGAGAAGGATTGTCTGAGTGACATCCTATCCTAATCAGGGGACAGTTCCGAATATCACTTGGCTGCGATAGGGTTGCCATCCCCATCTTTGTAATTACCAGTGACGAGCATGATAAGATCGATGAGCCACCAAAGGCCTAATCCACCAAGAGTCACAAGTTTTAGCACACCTAGAAGAATTGAACCAGTGTAAAATCTGTCAATACCAAGTCCACCGACTAAAATAGACAAAATTAGTGTAATCAACCAATCTTTTTCAGAATTCATTTGTTGCATTGCCTGTGCTTGCATGGAGTACCCCACTTGTTTGGAGCATATAG